>JAIEOG010000371.1 GCA_019750655.1 bacterium | reverse complement strand
CAGATTTTCCATTGCGTCAGCGCCCCCCAGGGCGGTCAAGGTGGCCGCACGACGTTTTCGAATACGACGATTGCACTCGCGAAATCGAAACCTCGTGTGCGAGCACTTTGGAACAAAGTGACGGGCGTCTACCACCGCAAGATGGAATACTATGACAGCAAAACGGTGGCGCCGATAATCACGGTGCACCCGACAAGAGGTTTCCCCGTCATTCGCTACAACGAACCGCCGAGAGAGAACGATGCGAGCTTCATTAACCACCCGGAACTGGTTTTTCACGGGGTGAATGATGCTGAAGCCGCGGACTTCCACAAGAGCCTTCGCGAGGCGCTGTATGCGCCGGAATGCTTTTACGCTCATAGCTGGCAAACGGGAGACATCGTGGTTTCCGATAACTACACCCTGCTGCATGGGCGAGAAGCTTTCACCAGCGGCGCCTCACGCCACTTGCGGCGTGTACACGTACTCGGGCAGCCGCCGTTGAACAACCCACACTTGGTGTCGCACCGATGAAAGCTTTAGAAACGGACATCGCCATCGTCGGCGCCGGCCCCGTGGGCCTGATGTGCGCTTACCTCGCTCACCTTTGTGGGTTGCGTGCCGTAGTCCTGGACAAATCGGCGGAGCCACTGAGAGTAGGCCGAGCGGACGCTCTGAATGCTCGTACCCTCCAGCTGCTCGAGATAGCCGGCCTCTTTGACGACCTCTATCCCTTGGGGAAGATCTGCAACACGAGCTCAGTGTGGGCCGGTGGGGGCTTCGTTTCGCGCCAATCGAAGTGGTGGGACGCGCTCGAGGGTTGTTTCCATAAGCACTTTCTGATGTTGGGACAGCCTTTCGTCGAGCAGTTACTCGATCGAAAACTCCAGCAGGCAGGAAATCCCGTACGCCGTTGCACCACAGTTTCCCACGTGGAAAAGACGGAAAACGGCTGCCTCACGACTCTAGGCAATGGCGAAACTATCGCCTCGCGCTACGTGATCGGCGCCGATGGTTCTCGGTCGTTTATCCGTGAACTTTTCAAAGTGCCTTTCGAAGTCACACGCCCGCAGATCATTTGGGCAGTACTCGATGGCGTCATCGAATCGGACTTTCCTAAGGTCCCGGAGATTATCACCTTCCAAACGGATACATCCGATGTCGCTTGGATTCCACGCGAGGGCGATATCGATCGATTCTATGTTCGCATGGACACCAAAGACTTCACGCTCGACCAAGCGATCGAACGCATCAACCGCGCCATGCAACCGCACACAATGCGCTTCAAAGAACTGGTCTGGTTCTCCGCATTTTCCGTGAAGGAATCCGTGGCGGAGCGATTCTCGATCGACGACCGCATTTTCCTGGCGGGCGATGCATCCCACATCCACTCGGTGAATGGCGGAATGGGGCTCAATACGGGACTGAGCGACGCGTTCAATCTCATCTGGAAAATGCACCGAGTGCTGAAGCTCGACGCCCCCGCTTCCCTACTCCGCAGTTATGAGGAGGAGCGCAAACCGGTAGCCCTAGGCGTCGTCGAAACTTCAGGCCAGCTGGTGCGGTCGACGAAGTTCTCCAAAGAGGGAACGCACGCAAAAGATTACGTCGACATCGTCGAGCGCCGTTCAGGCTACGTTACAGGTATGGGTGTGCGGTACGGCGAAGAAGGGATGCGCGGGACGCGGCTCCAGGACTTCATGGTCGAAACAGAAGAAAAATCCACCCGCATCTATTCTCTTCTCGACTACGCGCACTACACTCTTCTTACTTTCGGTGACGGAAGGCCCGGATTCGACCTACCAGTATTCACAAAGACGATCCGAGTGCCGCGATCCGAGAACTGCCCTTACCACAATCAAGCGCTGCTGGTGCGCCCCGATGGCTACATCGCTGACGTAACCTTGCTATAATAGGCGGATGCCTCGCTTACTCAGGGCCGATGCGCAATCCAGATATCAGCCAAAATATCACCAAACATTTTGCGCATAGTCGCGTTGGCAGGCGCCACACCGATTTTTCGAAAACCACATTTTTCGAGCTGGAAGCCTCTGCTAGATCCGGCGATCGTGGTCGCCACAATCGAGGAACAACCCAAATTCCAGGCAGTATTAACTCTTTCTTGGTCTAGCAATGTAGCAAGCCCCCGATTTCGAAACTGCGGATGGACTACTAGCCGATTTATAGAACCAACAAGTCCAACAGACTTCGAAGACGAAAGCTGCTCGTAGAATTCCGCATCAGGTACCAGCTCCAAGGCTGTATGAACCGATAGCCGAGCCGCCGCCACAAGGTGTTCCCCCTCCCAAACCAACCAATGTAGAGTACCCATGTCGGTGGAGTCTTCGAGATCGCGAAACAGCCCGCCAGCCTCACTGATGCCCTCCCAAGTGAGAGCGCGTAGTTCTCGAATGGTTTCCAATAGCTCGTGGTTTGTGCCGCTCAAATGAACGGCTTGAACTCTGAGCTCAGATACCACTTCATGGGATGTCACCAACGTGCGCATGCCCGTCGTTAAACTCCCCACGTACGCAGGGTCAAGGGTTTTGCGCAGCGGGCGCAGCGCTGGTAATTTCCGCGATTTTTTCGGTCGCGAACTTCTTTACGCCTTCGAGCGCTTTGATCAAAGAAGGCCCATCTGCGAGTTTAGCGCTCGGCCCAAACTGCGGGTACGCAGGGGAACTGCTTTCCGCATAGCCACAATAAGACGACAAGGAATGCACGCCCCCGTTCCACAGAGGCAGCGCTACAGACAAAGCCAGCGTCTCTCTCTGCTTGGCATCTAAACCCTCGGCAATGGCTTGCTTGGCCAAAGCGCTGACATCCGCTTCCGCTCGGCCAAGGAGCACACAAACACGCCCAAACTCGCTCTGGGTCGGGGGCGTTTCCGCCTCGTTAATCTCCCGAACGACATCGGCAATGCTTTGTTTCAAAGCATCCAATTTGGGCTGAAGACGTTCGGCCGGCACAGGCGCTGCTTGCGCCACCAGCGAACCTAGAAAAAAAACAAGATAAGACCACTGCATAACCCCTCCCCTATGGGATCAGGTATAGGAACCAGGGCTGCAGTGGTCAAGAATTCAGAGAACTACTACTTCATTACAATGGTTTTATCGTACACATAGCAGCCCGTGATGCCGTGGGCGACCGACACAGCGTATTCAAAACCGACCGTGGCGGAGGGAGATTTAGCTTCGACCGCTACTTTATACATGCTGATGTCGAGTTTATCGTTGGGCGATCCGGCAAAGCCGACCTTGGTGCCATTATTGACTTCGGGTGCCGACTTCACCGTGAGAGAGGTGTCGACTTCGGTGACACGCTCCGCTGATCGCTTCAACGCTTCCTTCGCAGCCTCGACAGAGCAGTCAGTGGCCGCAAACGCGCCCGCACTCAGTAACACCGAAACCAAGACGATTTTTTTCATCAGAAGCCTCCAATTAAATTAGAAGCTCGTTAGACTCGCGGCAGTGGCTAGTCAATTGAGATAGAGATCAGGATTCAGGGATCAGCAAAGGAGAAAGACGTAATCAGGCCATCCTTGAGCGCACTACAATCCACAGAGTCTCGAAAACCCCCTTTTGGAGCCCAACACCCTTGCCAGTCCTTTTTTTCCAACACGCGATTTCCTTACAATGACAGCACCTTTTTCATTCCAGGTGGCTTCTTCAAGCATCTCTTTCGGTATGGGGGGATGGTAGAAATCAAGTCTATCTTTGATTCCAATTGGAGCACCTGCTCGCGTGTGTGCTTGCCCATTTCCAAAATAATCCGCTCTGACCATCCGAACACACGCGACAAAGAATTCTTTGAGGGATGTCCCTTTATGTGTCTTCCACGGGACATAACCCCAATAAGGGCACTTTCCCGTTGCCCCACTTAAACAACCGATCGAGATTTTCTCTAACGAATCGTGATAGGCCCCACCACGATCCCAATAGCCAGGAATCAACACCGCGGAAACCAGCCCCTCTCGGCTTGCGGCGCAGAGGTTTGCCCAATCCTTCTCGGGAGAAGTTCGATACTGCGGAACATAAAGCCAAAGTGATGAATTGGCCGCCAGCTTGGGTTCGTCGAGCCTGATGAAAATCAGACCCTCTTTGTTGGTCAGTCCACGGAGTTCATAAGGCTTGGAACTATTCTTCAGCCTTCCATCCGGCAGCAGGTAGGAATTTTCCGGAGCGAAAAAGTAATCGAGTTCTTCGGGCACGCCTTTTTCTGGCGTGAGCGCACAAGCCGTACTTGCCGCAATGATGAAGAACAGCCTAAGCGTCAGAATAGTAAATCCCGCTGCACGATCTAAGAATCAGCGCGCAAGGCGAGTTCCGGATAGAGAGGGGCCATTTTGGTACTGGGCGCCGCCACCGACCTTGGCTTTCGAATCGGCGTTCCCTGCTTTGGAGCCCGTACCAGCGTTCCCCCCTGGGTTTACACACTGATCATTTTCCCAGGCACAGTGGTGTTTAGCCGCCGTTCCTTTTTCCGAACACTGCGTCTTTTTGCAAATATCTTCCGTTTTATTAGTGTTGCAGCTGGAACAGTCTTTGGTAGCGAAAGCTACGTTAGAGAGAGAAAACAGAATCACAGTAAGCAAAAGATTTTTTGTCATTTCCAAATTTTATCAACACTACAGATTTCACACAACGCGACTTCGGACCGGTTCGATAACCGGGCTGGGCGACGGGGTTGTCTTACGCCGCCCGAGGGGCGGCTGCAGACTGCCGGGGAAAGGGCCTCCCCCATGATTGGGAGAGTGGCTTCGCCAAAATATTGCGCGAGGCCCTTTCCCTTCGAACCCCGCCGATGGTCGAAATGCTCTCGCATTTCCCATTTCAGATCTTGCTCCCCCAAAGATACACGCCAAGATCCACCATCCAACTCATTCTTCTCCCCTGGAATTTACGGGTGGCAGCGGAGTATCCCTGGGCGCAAGTTTGCGCCCAGGGATACGCAGCTGACAGGACCCGTCAATTCCAGGGGAGAAGAATGAGTTTCGAAATGTTTAGATTATTGGGGTGGGCGACGGGGTTCGAACCCGCGGCCTCCAGAGTCACAGTCTAGCGCTCTAACCAGCTGAGCTACGCCCACCATATTTGAACGACTTTAGGACTGCCCAAACCTAGGGCAGCACTTAGGCCCGCTAGATTCGTTTTTTTGGGGCGCTACGTCAAGCTTCTAGGCCGAAAATCCCGTAAACTAATAGAGATTTCTAACTTTTTCCCCGAAAAACCATGAAACCTAAATCCACGCTACGGTTTGATTCCCGGGAAATTGCTGTCCTCTTTGCCCTGTTCATCTTCGTTTCGTTGCTGATGTTCACGGTGGGCATAATGGTCGGCAAGGGACTGACACAGGCTAAGTACGAACAAGAAGGCGGGCCGGCAGAAGGCCTGCACAGCCCGCTTGTGAAAACGCCTGA
>JAIEOG010000136.1 GCA_019750655.1 bacterium | reverse complement strand
AGGCATGCCTGCTGCGCTTGGAGCCACGGCATTACCTTCTCCATAGCAACACCAAGAACAAAGGCCCGCCAATGAGCGTGGTGATCACGCCAATCGGGAATTCCATCGGGGGAAGCACTGCGCGTGAAAGCGCGTCGGAGAAAAGCAGGAATGCCCCACCCAGAGGCAATCCAATCGCCAGCAACGAGCGAGAAGAGCTCGGGTGAAAGGCTAGTCGTGTGAAATGCGGCACCACCAACCCCACAAACCCGATGCTGCCCGTGAACGACACCATCCACGCGACGAGTGTGGAAGTCAGAGCTAAGAACAGCACGCGCGCCCGTGTGGGATTTACTCCCAAGGTCTTCGCTACGCCGTCGCCAAAGCTCAGAGCATCTAACGAACGCGCACCCAGCAGCAGCGCGGCTAAGATGGCGAGCGCTCCGAGCGAAAAGCGCCCTGTTTGCTCTGCGCTCACCCAGGGAATTTGCCCGAATAGCCAGCGCAGGGATCCCCCGCCCAGTTGCTGCGATTGGTAAGACAGAAACAAAAACAACGCCGACGATAGAACGAAGTTAATACCCAACCCGAAGAGCGCGACACGTTCCGTCTGCTGCCCGACTTGCGAAAGCACCAACGCTCCCAGGGCCAAAGTTACAACTGCCGCACACGCCAGACCAATTGCTTGGGAGAGCAGGGAAGTCGCGGCAATGCCCCCTAGCGTTTCCGCAACGGCGATACCCAACGTCGCAGCACTTGAAACCCCCAAGAGGTAAGGCTCTGCCAGCGGGTTGTGGAACAGGATTTGGTAGCAGCAGCCCACTGCCGCTAGCGAAGCGCCGCAGAGAAAGACAAAGACCAACCGTGGCAAACGCAGCTCAAAAAGAATCCGGTGCGCCACGCTTTGTGGATCGCTCCAAGTCGTCCAATCCAAGGGCACACCCGCCCACAAAGCCGCAAGCGCCGCTACCGCCACCGAGCCAAGAATCACGGCGACGGCTCTATTCATGGCACTCTCCCGGGGCCTGCGCTCCGAGGAGCAGAGACAGAGAGAAAAGGGGAGTGAAGGACGCTCGGGCAAAAAGGTCTGCGTCGAGAGCCGTATAGCGCGGCTTTTTTGCAGGCCACCACCGAGCAAATCGCTCCAGCGTCGACGCGCGGCTGTCTGAGCCATGTTCGAGAAAGAAAACCTCGTCGACAGATTGCTGCACGAGCCACTCTTCAGATACGGGTAGGTAACGCGCGCGGCCCAAAGCCAAAGCGGGCGTGTAACCTACCCCTTCCAGTATCGCGGAGAGATAGGCACCGGGGCCGCTCACGATCGGTGGATCGAGCCAGACAAAAGCGAGGAAAGTTTTTCCGGAGATTTTGTGCTGCGCCTTCTGCCAGCACCGCTGCAAACTCTGCACAGGACTCCGAGGCGCTTTGCCGAGTTTCGCTTCCAGCGCCCGAGCGCCGGTCAAAACCGCACCGGGCGATTGCGTGTCCCAAACGAGTGTCGGCACTTTGAGCGCTTCGAGCGCTTGTTGGTACGGAGGGTGGAGGGTGTGGCTATCGAGAATCACCCAATCCGGAGCCAGCGCGAGCGTGCGCTCCACACTTGGTGAAAAAAGCTGCCCCACAGTCGGTAGTTTCGCAGCTTCTGGGGGGTACGCACTACCCACGCCGACGCCTACCAACGAACTGCCCCAACCCAGCTGGAAAACCAGCTCTGTGGTCTGGGGGGTCGTCGTCACCAGCCGCACCGCATGGGCGGGAAACGCCAGAAACAGCAGGGTAATGAGCAGGGCCAAGAAACCTCCTCGGGCATCCTGCCAGTAGGCGA
Organism: bacterium; assembly: GCA_019750655.1. Classification (GTDB taxonomy): domain Bacteria; phylum Bdellovibrionota; class FAC87; order UBA2466; family UBA2466; genus JAIEOG01. The sequence continues at coordinate 3,575 of JAIEOG010000136.1, read as the reverse complement.
ACAGCTTTGCAGCAGGCAGGGTTTATCGACGGTATTTCAAGGGGTTATGTGCCTGCGTCAAGAAATGCTGTGGGGCGTCGCACATTTGGCCGATACGAGGGGTAGAGGATGGGAGAGTGCTGGTAAACTAGAACCATCGGCTCTTCCCCAGGTTATGAAGAAGACTTCAAACCAAAAGAAAAAGAGTTCGGTGTTGATCGACTCCGTGACCGGAGCGCGGGAGTTTTTTGCGTCTGAGTTGCAGTCGGTCATGCGGAAGCAACAAGTCGAAGCGCAGCAAGATTCCTTCAACTACCTCGTTGGCCTCTTAGTTAGCTCCATCGATTCGAATACGTTTTTCGCGCAATCCCCGGAAGGTAAACCGGCGGATCATTACCTAGTCTCGCTCTACGCCGAATACCTAGAAGGCACTCCGGAAGTAAAACGCCGCGCCCTGCGCCGTTTGGGAGATGTCTGCTTGATGGTTTCCGGGTTCTTTCCCGATAGTTTGAATCGCAAATTAGTCGATGTGGACTACTACTCCGGCATGGGCGGAGCCGCCTATTGGCAGCTCGCACAAGCGGGCGCGGAAACGGAGCTCTTTAAGGAGCTCTCTGTAAAGTTCCGGCCCTTCTCCGAAGTGCTTTCGGAAATGAGCAGCCGCAGTGGCCTCCAAAACAACCAAGACGTTTTGCGTCTCTACGAACGTTGGCTCCACACCGGGAGCGATCGCCTCAAAGCATTGCTTGCTGAAAAAGGCATCGGCGTGCCCTTCCGCACCGATGTGAAATCCAAACATTAATTATGAAAGTGCTCTCTGAAATCGAGCGCGCTCTGAAACGGCTCTACAATCTCGATTCATCCCTGCAGGTGCAGGATTTTCTAGTGCAGAAGCCACTCCCGGGGACTATCGCTCCGGGAGCACTGTATGTTTGCACGCCCGATCAGGCTTCCGACGATTTGAATATCGGGGTGTTTCTGCATTCGAATATTTTGGAGCAGCTTGCATTGCCTTCAGGTGAAAGCTGGTCGGGGCCGCAATTAGCGGCCTTTGGAGTGGCGGCAGAAGAGATCAGCCACTTCCACTACATCGCGCACCATGCACCTCAAGGCCGTGGCATCAGCCAATTGGAATTGGAACTTCAGGGCGATATCGATCGTTTCTTGCTTACGTTTTTTGCGCAGCTTTCTTCTTCCGGGCAAACGGAACCCGAGGTATTTGAACCGTTGTTTGAAAAGCTTTTTGAGAGTTTCACCCTGGTGGAGCGACTGACGAGCGAGCAGAAGGAACGCTATCTCGAGGCGAATCGGGTAGCGAAAGCCTTTTTGAACAAGAACGCTTCGGATCTCAAGGACCGCCGAAAACACCCGCGGTTTCTCAAACTCGCCAGGGAATTCTACCGGCGAGGGCTCGCCGACAAAATTAACCAGTCCACGCGCTAAGCGGTACTAGGCCCACTACCCACAGCACTACGGCCAACGTGACGAACAAAATCGCCTGCCACGTAACGGGTTCTACCCAGGGAAGTGGAGACGGTGCAGCGATCCAGGGGCTCGCGTGCCGCAACCAGCTGTAAGCCGCCAGCGCGCTGGCTCCTAAGACTAGAAACACACTCGCAAGACCAATCGCAGGCCCCATCTGTGTGGCGAGTGCGAGTTTCGAAGCAAATCCCCACAGCGGCGGCAAATCCGCCAGAGACGCAATGCCCGAGAGCACAGCGAAACCGAGGAAAGGACGATTCCAAACCCAGCCCTGTTTCAAGGCGCCCCCATCGCGCCCGCCATTTTTTTCTAAGAGCACCATCCCGAACAACACCGCCACGTATGCCGTGGCGTGCGAAGAGACCAGGAAAAGCGCGATCGCTTCCGTGTCCAAGTGCTCAATCTCAGTCCAGAGGAGCAAAAGCCACCCTCCCAAGATGGTGAGGGATGCGAGCAGTAGCTCGTTAGTCCGGCGGACGACGAGCAGCCAGCAACCGCCCCCGACGATACTCACCATCCCAAGGATGAAGAGAAAGCCTTCCCATTGCTTCAAAGGTTCGGCGAGTGTTCTGCCAAAGAGATTCCAAGCGAAGCCGCACGTGGATAGGAACATGAAGAGTGCTGAAAACGCCTGCAGGCCGTTCTCACTCTCCCGAATGCGCGTAGCGGAGAGCACTTGGAACGGCAGCACGGCCAAGTGTGTGCCCACCGAGCAAACCAACAGAGCCATCGACACGTACAACCAGAAATCCGGGGCGGCGGCATCGGAGCGAATTCGATCGCCCAGGTCGACTAGGTTCAACGTTCCGTACTGCAGGCCCAGAAGCACTAAGGCAATGAAGAGAAGGCTCAAGACAATCCACTCGCCGATAAAGGTAGCTTGGAAATAGACCTGCTGTTTGGAGGTCGGCAACGTAGCCTGTATTGCGCGGCTCCAGGGCTTGATGCAGAGGAACCAACCCAGCCCGATTAGAAGAAAGTGGTTTCCGGAGGTCAACAGGAATGCGCCCAGGCAGCAGCGCAAGAGCGTTTGAGCCCGGACCTCTTTTTCTTCGGCAGATTTCGCGCCGTACCCCAAAGCTACTAACCCGCCCAGAAACGCAAAGCAGATAACAAACAGCCAGCCGGACGTATGTGCAGTTTGGCGGAACCAGGGGAAAAGCCACGTTGGGTCTTTGAGCCGTTCGCTACTCGGCTCGTACCATTGCCAAAGAGCGAAAGCGGAAAGCAGGCCGGCTGCGGTGAGGGCCGTCGGAAACCCCCATGTCTTTTTCCGCCACTGAACTAAAACCGCCAGGGTTAGAACCAAGCCTGCGCTGAGTAGCATCTCAACTCCTCCCAAACCACAGATAGATCAGTGCCCAAGCACCGACGATAAAAAGAAGAGCAACGCGAGGCAGCCGAGTCGGAGCTGCCGTGGCTTCGGGCTTCTGAAGCGCCACTGCCCAATGCAGTAACGACGCTATGAAAACGGTCCAGGCGATGGCCGCGAGAAGAAAAACTTCGACGTTCGCTTGAAGCACCGGCGCGCTTTTTAGCAAGAGTACATGCGAGAGGTTGGAGCCCGGGAACCCCGCGACTGCAAGAAGGGCAGCGGCTAACGCGAGCCTCCCCCAGAGGGAAAAGCCTACATCGGCTCGCAAATCACTGTAAGCGGTTTGAGCGGAGGGAAAGCACAGCAGCACAGCCAAAGCGGCAGTGGGGCCGAAGGCGCTTAGGAGAGGGCCCGAAGGAATTCCCTGGTGGTTCGAGGTGACGATGACCAAGAATCCGACGGCATTAAAGACGAGTGCAGCGGCAGTGTACCAGTCCCCGATTCGCGGCGCCGTCGCAGCAGCAGCGGCTGCGTAGAAAAGCCCCAAGAGGGCGATTCCCATTCCGAGATTCGAGAAAGCAGGAGCCGCCTGCGGAAATACCGGAGCCACCCACTGAGTGAAAAAGAAAGTCGCGGCAAGGCCGCTCCAGGCAGGCAAAACCCAACCGCCGGGAAAAGCGCTGCGCTCTGACCAAGCACGTAGGCTGCCGTGAAAGGGAGCTCGGGGGAAACGAAAAAGTCCACCGACCACCATGCACACAAACAAAAAGAGTTCTGCCGAATAGCCAAAAACCGTCGT
>JAIEOG010000208.1 GCA_019750655.1 bacterium | reverse complement strand
GGGCCTTCTTCTCCTTCATCTCGACGGCGGTCGCGGCACCGACACCCGTGACCAGTGCGGGGAGTAAGCGGCCTCTGCGGTAAACCTGGTCTGCGGTGACGACTGCCAGCGTGAAACTGACCGCGATCCACGGCATCGGGAAAGGCAAACTCACAATCGCGATTACGGCTCCCGCTAGCGCCATAGCCTTAGGCAAGGGATCGGAAAAACGCATCTGCGCGTACAGCACCGGCAAGGGAGCCAGGAGAAAAAAGCAAAACGCGAAGGAGCTTAAGCACGCGAGTGAGAACAGCAGCAGAAAATCCGGGGGCTGTGCAGGTTTCTGAGAGGCCGTCATGCGGAACCTTTTGCCGGAAGCAGTGCCGCTTCGGACACAATGACTTTCGTTTCGTTGACCTTATCGCCGCGGCGATTGCGGAATTCGCGGCTCCAGAGCGTCCCCGTAACATCCACTCGAGATCCGATCCGGAATTTCTGCGTGTGCAATTCCGCAAGATCGCCTGCGAAAAAAACCTCGTGGTAACCCACGCTGGTTTTTCCCAGGGAAGACTGCGGTACTGCGAGGGTTGCTTCACGTACAGCAACCCCCGATGGGGTGTATTTCACAGGGCTCAGACGGCTGATTTTACCGACGAGCCGTACAGTATTTTCGGGAGCTGACAATCGAGAGCCTCAATCCCTAAGGATTAGGGGCCTTTTTTCTTAGCTTCGCGGATTTTCTTCATTTCTTCTTCCGCTGCCAAGATGGCTTTCTTGTTCTTGCCGTAATCGTAGTCGGCTTCGACGTTGACCGTCATGAAGCGGAGCACGTCGTTGGAGATTTTGAAGTGGCGTTCAATCTCGTCCACCACGCCGCCTTTACCCGTGTAAACGACGACATTGAATTTGCCCATGCCTTCGTTGTCGATTGGGTAGGCGAGTTCGCGCATGCCCCAATCGTCTTTCGACTTAATGGCGCCTTCGAATTTCTCAATAACGCTGTCTACTTTAGCGGAAAGAGCGCCCGCGTTTGCGTCAGCGACGCTGGGGCGAAGAATATAAACCGTTTCGTACGTGTGGCTCGAAGCATACGACATTTGCCACTTCCTCCTGGACTTGGGTGGTGACCCCAGGCCCCGCTACGGGGCAAGGAACCAAAACCAAGTTAGCTACCAGGCTTTGGGCGGGATTACAACGGCAACGGATCGGCGCTGGCTGCCTTGGCTGGCTGGGAGAGGGTTTCCAAAACTTGGCGCAGCTCGAGCACCTGCCCGCTGAAGGTCGAAAAGGCGGCGGGGCTCAGTTGAATCCATTGGAAACTCGCACCCAAACGGCGCAGGGCTTCCTTGTCCGCCAAGGCCTCCGGCAACCGGCCGAGGACCAAGAAACGCTTACGGACACAGTGGAAAAAAAGCCGGATGGGTTCTCGGCCTTCGCTGGTCAGTTCCAAAACACTGATTTCCGTGCGCTGGAGGGCTGTTTCCAAAGCTTGGATCGCCTGGCCGAGCTCGCCTAATGACCGCGCCCACTGCGGATCAGAGCAGGTCAACGAACCACTGGCTTCGGCCGGCCGCGTTTCAAACCAAAGGCGCAGCGGAAAGGGCAAAAGGACCTGGGCCAGGTTGTCCGCCGCAAATGGCGCGCGTTCCGCCAAGGAACCTGGGTGCTGGCGCTCCAGGCGAGGTAAGTGGGAATCCGCGGCATCGGGGTTCAACAAAGCCTCCGCGCCTCCCGGCCCGTAAACCACCGCTCGCAAAAATTCTTTGCCCACCTTCTCGGTGTAGAGGAACGAGAAACTCTGAAGCCCTAAATGCTCCGCAATCGCCAAGCGGTCTGCTTCGGTGACAGGAGGAAAATGGGGGAGATCCCAGCTCATGGTGTGGCTCCTAGGTGCGGCTCTCCATCAAAGCGCCTGAGTTTGTCCCAGAAATCGTTCTCCGGAGCGCCCGGGGATTCCGGGAAAACAAACTCGCCCATGCCCATCGCCCACCGCCGAGTGAGGCCGTCCCCACGCAACGCAGGCTTGGGAGACGATGCCTTCCAATCAATGCCGGCCAAGTTCTCGTCGTATTGCGGGAGCCCCAGCGGAAAGCACACGCGCGCGCCGGCTTCCGCCCAAGCTCGCAAGAGACGTGCTGACTGTAGTTCTAAGAAACGCCCTGCCACAACCGTTACACGCTCGGCGGGGCAGTCGCCCTGTGTCGGCAGCAAATGGAGTTTCGCACCACCGCGGGTTGCTTTGGCACGCAAGTGCTCCCAGAGACGGAAGGCCGCTCCTGCTTGAGCATGTGCGAAACCGAGTGGCGTGAAGGGGTACATCGATTCCGCGCCGGACTCTAAAAGCGTGGGGTCAACGGCTATCGCCCAGGAAGCCTTCTCGGCCCGGACTTGCGGCATTTCGAAGGCGAGAAGATCTGTTAAAGGCCCCGCCGTCGGCAGGTTGAGCAAAGCTTCCCCGCGATCCTGCAAGAGGCGCGCGCGGCAATGTTTGTAGTCATACGCAGCGAGCCAAGGGCGCTTCTCTAATAAAACGCGCATACCCTGTGCGGAGGTCGCAGTGGCGTAATCGCGGAACGTAGCGCCGTAGCGAATATTGATTAAGCTCGCTTGCGGGTAACGTTCCTGCAAAAAGTTTCCGTACGATCCGGCGAGTGACGCGCCTTGATCGGCTTTGTAGACGCCCCAATCGACGTGCACTCCGACGAGTGGGCCCTCGGGAAACCGGTAGAGCGAGAGCAACGCGAATGTGTCGGAGACAAATTCGAGAAACTCGAGAAAGAAAGGATCGTCGTGCAAGCTAGGAATGCGCGTAAGCGCCAGATCCTGCGCGCCCCATTTCCAAATGCCTGCGGGAACGAGTGCCGAGATTTCTCCGAGAGGCAATGCCCAATCCGGTAAGCTTTCACGGCGCGGAGGGAAACCCACCGTCACACGTACGGTGATTCCCGCGGCATGCGCTTGGGACAGGAAACGCTCGAGACGCAGTTTGGAGGTTTTGGAAAAATCGCGAATACCTCGCACGGATTCGTGCAAGCCCCAGGGAATGAAGCAATGCACTTCGTCGGTGCCTTGGGCTTTCAACGCAGAAAGGCGCGACGCCCACTGGGCCGAGGGCTCTTCCCAATACTGAAACTCAGTACTCCGTGGAGACGATTCAGGCATGGATTTTTCTCTTTAGAGAGACTTTACGGGATGGGTCTTAGTATAGAACTCGCGGCCATCAAACTCAAGGTAGGTGAAGTGGCGCACCCAGTCTCCGAGGTTGTAGTAATCGCAGGACCGCTCGCCGACATTTTCCTGAAAATGGTCGGGAAGGTGCGTGTGGCCCATGATGACGACGTCTTTGCCGTTGCGGAAATAACTACGCGCCGCTTCGCGGTAGATCCCGCGCACTTTGGTTTCATCGAGTGGCACGCGGGATTGAAACTTGCGGCTTAGACGCGAAGCATTTCTTCCCAAGCCGTAGAGCCACGTTTGGGGAATGCGGGTTAGGACAAAGTGCAAAAGATCCGCGCGCAAAAGGCTGCGCAGTGCTTTGGCGCCCTTTTCGTTTGGATTTGCGAGATCGCCATGGACCATGAGGATGCGCCGGCCGTTCCAATTTTCTTCGATGGCATCTGGATAGACTTTCACACCCAGCGTGTCGCGGAAGTACTCACCCAAGCGAAAGTCGTGGTTGCCCTCGAGGTAATGCACTTGGTGACCACCGCGGACGAGTTCCCCGAGTGCCTCGAGAACGGGCTTATAACGCTCGAGCTGGTACGCCGTCGTTCCGGGCCAGACGTCAAAAAGATCTCCCAAGATATAGACTTGCTCAAAACCTGAAGCGACTTGCTGCAGGAATCGGATCACCAGCTGCGTCTTAACGCTATTGCCGTCTTTGAGATGGACGTCGGAGAGAAAAATCGCGGACATCGTGGGAAGACTTACCACGAACCTAAGACTCAGGCTACTTAGCGGGATTTGCTGTTGAGAATGATTTCAATGCGCGACGGTGTACGCGCTTCGGTTTTTTCCGTGGAATCTAAGCGCGAGAGCGCGTCTTCCATTTGGAAAAGCTGGGTCACTGCGGGATCGACTAGACCGGCTTCTTGGCGCAGGGCAGGCTCCTGCATCGCGCGCAACGGCAGGCGCCCATTGCCTTCCTTATTCATCGCCAAATAGGCGGTGCTCAGCACTCCGAAAAACACCAGAATGCTGTAGGCGTATTGAAGCAGATTTCGCATTTTTCCCCGCGGTTGGGCACAGGCCCACCGAAAATCCTGTATGTATGCAATACAAGTGGCGTGCCTAAGATCGGGGATTTAAGTAATTGAAACTATGGGGCTTTATATCGGGTTCCCGACGGCATTCGCGCGGGGCCTAGACATTCCGCCTTCTCAAACCGACGGTACTTCGGCTAAGGATCTCACTTTATTCGCTTTTCTGAGCGAAACCGTAGGAGCGCACATATTCTTTCCAGCCGTCAAAAAAGCCTGTGCGTAAGCTCTCCCGCGAAGCTCAATCTAGGGCTGCGGATTGTGGGCCGACGCGCCGATGGTTACCACCTGATCCAGAGCCTTTTCTGGCCGTTGGACTTTGGGGACGAGCTGCGGCTAGAGCCCTCCTCGAAGCTGGAAGTCGAAGCCGTTTGGGCGCCGGATGCGCCCGTCCCCACTAAGGGCCTTCCTCAAGGAAGAGAGAATCTGGTTTTCCGCGCGGCGGAGAAAGCACTCCGTGGCGAGAGTGCCTGGTCAGTGGAAATCCAAAAGCGCGTGCCGATGGGCGCTGGGTTAGGCGGCGGAAGTTCGAATGCAGGCAGCTTACTCGCCGAGCTTCGGCGGCAAGGGCAAATCGACGAGGCGACGGCCGAGCAGATTGCTCTGGGACTGGGCGCAGATGTCCCCTTCTTTTTGGGAGACACACCGAGCTGGGTCGAAGGGATTGGGGAGAAGCGACAAGCTGTCCGCGTGTCGAAACCAGTCCGGGAGAATCTCAGCTTCTTATTAGTGCTACCGCCTCGCGCGACGCCGACGCCGGTGTTGTTCGCGAAGTACCGAAGCTTAGGGTTGCCATTTGCTCGGCGCGTTAAGTGGGACGGTGGGGCGAAGGCTTTGGATTGGAAGACGTTGAAGACTTACCTGACGCGTGCAGAAAACAGTCTGCAGTCGGTAGCTGCGTTGGAGTACCCGCTTATCCAAGAGGTGTTAGCGGAGCTGGAAAAAACCCAGCCATTACACGCAGCTATGTCAGGCACGGGATCGACTTGCTTTGCGGTTTACACAAAAGCCGAAACAGCGCGGCGGGCCGCTAAAGATCTCTTACTGTTTTGCCGAAAGAGTAACTGTCAGAGCATCCTGGCCAGAACCCACTGGGGA
>JAIEOG010000267.1 GCA_019750655.1 bacterium | reverse complement strand
GGAAATACCGTCGTAGTGATTGAACACAATCTCGACGTCATCAAACAAGCTGATTACGTCGTCGACTTAGGCCCAGGCGGCGGCGCGCACGGTGGCCAGGTGTTGTTCCAAGGCACTCCGGAGCAGCTCGCGAAAACGCCTCAAAGCGAAACGGGCCGCTTCCTGCAAAAGACGCTGAAGGCGTCCCCGCTAGCCCCTCGCAGCGACGATCGCCCGGCGCTGCAGTAACAGCTTGTTAACGCAAAACCGGCCCCTTCTTTGACTCAGCACAGCACCCACGGTGTTGTGGCCGTTCATGGGAGGGACTATGTCCATTTTTTCTAAACTAACAATCACGACTCTTTTATTGGGCCAAGCTGCCGCAATGGCATGCGATTGCGCGGCACCACACAAGATTCCGCGGGCGTTTTACACTGCTGACACTGTCTTTGTAGGGCGCGTTTACGATGTACAAGTCGACAACAAACGCCCGTTCGACGGCAAAGTCGCTTCCATCAATGTGACCGAAGCAATCTATGGAACGTTTGAAAAGAAAAATGAAAAAATCCGCACGGCTACTTCCGGCGCTGCTTGTGGTTACGGCTTCCAAACGGGAGACGATGTGCTGGTCTACGCCTACCTCGACGACAAGGGCCAACTAGCCACGAGCAGCTGCTCGCGCTCGAAAGATGCGTCTAGCGCCTCCAGCGAAATCGACAAACTACGCGAACTCGCAAAAGAAGACCGGACCCCAGAAACGCAGAACTAAAAGGCTACCCGCAAATAAATCGGGCGGCTGCCTGCTCTCGCAGGCAGCCGCTTATTCAAAACCAACCCCGAGAAAAAACGTGAAAACTCTTCTATTCGCCGCTCTCTTATCAGCAAGCGCTTCTGCAATGTCGCTAGAAGTAGAAGATATCGCGATCCAAGGCACCTACGTCACACCCGCAGAGGGCGCAGGCTGGTGCGAACTCAAAGGAAGTTTCCCATCGACGTACTTCCCACTAGTAGGCGACATCTACACCAAAAACACCGACAAACAATCCAACACCATCTACTGGAAAAAAGACCCCACCTGGAACGACCAACACCGCGTAGCCACCCTATACAACGGCAGCTACCTAATCCAATTCTCCCAAGCCACATCTAAAATCGACGCAGCAAACTGCAAAAACTACCGCGCAGTAATCAAAGCCGCCATCACCCGCTAAATAAATCGGGCGGCTGTCTGCTCTCGCAGCCAGCCGCTTTTTTTTACCCCTAAAACTAAAAAGGGATCTGGTTGACGAGATTCGCCCATTTTCCGGGAAGGTTCGGGGGGTGGCAGTGGAGTGGGACGAACGCGCAGTTGCGCGGGCGTTCCACGCAACTGACAGGACCCGCCGGGCCTTCCCGGAAAATGGGCGTCCTCGTTCTACCTGTCCCGTCTTCGCAAAAAAAAGCCGCTAGCTTTCGCTAGCGGCCCTTTAATCGTTTTTAGCGTTCGCTCAGACTTTGCCGGCTAGGGTCAAAGCGATCAAGAGCGAGAACAGCACCAACGTTTCAACGAAGATCAGGCTCAAGATGAGCTGTGTCTTCATCACGCTGACAGCTTGTGGATTGCGGGATGCGCCGTCCATGTAAGCGGCTGCGATTTTGCCCTGGCCCAAAGCGCCTCCGAAGGCTGCCAAGGCGACTGCGATTGCAGCGGCCAAAGCAACGCCACCTGCGCCACCGCTAGTAGCGGAAGCAGCATGCTCTTCCGCGAAAGCGGCGAGAGGGGCTAAGAGACCAAACAGAAAAAACCGGCTCGAGTTAATGACAGACTTCATGAGTATCCTCCTTAAATTAAAAAATCCTTCGCTCTTCTAATGAGCGTGGTGACCTTCTTCGTGTTCGTGTTCCGTGGCCATCTGAACATACACTGCCGTTAAGACAGCGAAGACAAAGGCCTGGATGGTACAAACCACGACCCCGAAAAGCAAGAGCGGCACTGGCAGAAGCCAGGCAAAGAGATTCTGGAAAGACATCACGACCGTATGGTCGACAAACATGTTCACGTACAAGCGGATACCGAGCGAAAGCGGGCGAACCACTTGGGAAACGATTTCCAATACGGCGATGAGGATCCCCGCTGGACCCAAGCCCATGAGGAAGTGTTTCAGGTAGCCGACCACGCCGTGCTCGCGAACCCCTTGGACGTTGTAATAAACGAAAGCTGCGATCCCGAGCGCGAAGGTCGTGCTAACCGACGCTGTCGGCGCCGCCGAAAACGGCAAAAGACCTAGGAAGTTCGAGAAGAAAATAAAGAGGAACAAGGTCGCGATGAACGGGAAATATTTCTCCCCGGTCTCCCCGATGGTGCCGACGACCATGTTGCGCAAGCCATCGATGGCCGCATCCATGATGTTGATGAGCGAAACTTTCTCATCAGGCACGAGCTGCTGCTCGGCGCGTTTTTTCAGGGCCCGATTAGCCAAGATGGCTAGCACCGTAATGATCGCGAAAACTACCAAAGCGCCGTTTACATGGACGTAGCCGTCCTCATGCGGGAGAAAGGGAAGCTTTTGCAGCCAGGTCGATGGTCCGTGATGTTCGTTCATAAAAAATCAGGTTCTGCCACGGTGTACCCGCAATAGGCCCTAAATTCAACGCCGAAAAGGCTCCTATTGAGGGTCTGAGGGCGGGGAGGAATCGTCTTGGTTGGCGGCGCGGATGACGCCCCAAAGGCCCGCGGAGACGCCGATAAGAAATCCCGTAAACATGCCGTAAGGGGCGGTGCCAAAACGGGTGTCGGCTTGGGTTCCCAGCCAGAAACCGATGGCGCAGAGAATCACTTTTGCGAATACCGCCCCACTGACCCGGGCGTAGTAGCGGTAGAGTTTTCGATCACCCATTATTTTGCCTTCTTCATCCGTTTTGAAACCTCTCGGATGCGCAATTCCACGATTTCCCGAGGGCTATAACGGGCCACTATCGATTCATAGGTCTGTAATGCCGCCGGGAACTGGTCCAAGTGTTCCAAGCATTCGGCCGAGAGAAACTGTGCCTCCACGGCATATTCGCTCTGCGGGTGGTTGCGGACGACCTGTTTCAGAGCTTCGAGGCCAATGTCGTAGCGGCCTTCCATGTAATAGGTATTACCGATTTCGAACCGGGCCCGAGCCGCGAGATGGCTCTTAGGGTAATGGGCTAAGAGCTCTTGATAGGCCTCACGGGCTTTTTCAAATTCGTTGGAGCGGAAAAACCCCTGGCCGATACGAAACTGAAAAAGATCGCCTTCTAAGCTTTCTGGGCTCATGGAAAGCAGTTTACGGTATGCAGTCACTGCCTGATCGGGATCGCCCGTCTGTTCAAAATACAAAGCGGCGATGCGCTTTTGTACTTCGTAGGCAGCCATGGGATCGGTAGCTTGACCGACAAACCGTCGGTAATTGGAAAGCGCGCCTTCAAAGTCTTTGAGGTACGTCTCTTCCACGAAACCGAGCTTGTAGAGTGCCTTCGTCGCTGTCCGGCTTTCCGGGTGAAGCGCTACTGCGCGCTTTAGGATTTCCGCGGCTTCTGTGTACGAGCTATCACCGATTTTAGTGTCGGCTTCTTCGAGCATCTGCCCTTGGCGGCGCTCCGTGCACGCCGAAAGCAAAAGCGTCGCTAGAAGCGCGAACTTAAGCGTTCCCGCTTGGGCCAGAATCCGATCCCGAAGGTTCGGTCGTTTCAGCAACGGCTGATTCCCCGCCTTCCGAATCCTCTGCTTCGACGATCTTCGCCACCGCACCGACGGTTTCTCCCTCTTCGAGGTTGATGAGCCGTACCCCTTGCGCCACTCGACCGACTTCGGAGATTTCCGAAATCCGCGTCCGAATCACTTTACCATGGCTGGAAGCGAGGATCAGTTCGTCTTCTTCCTTCACCTGGCGCACGGCTACAACCGGGCCGTTCTTGTCGGTGATTTTCATGGTCATTACGCCTGACCCGCCGCGGCCCTGCACACGGTACTCTTCGAGCGTCGTGCGTTTGCCATACCCTTTTTCGGTGACGGTGAGGATCTGTGCTTGGGTATTTTCTTTGGCAATGGTCGCCATCCCAATCACGCGATCGCCTTCATCCAATCGCATGCCCGCTACGCCTCGCGCTGCTCTGCCCATCGGGCGAACGTCTTCTTCTTCAAAACGGATAGCGCTTCCCTGCCGGCTAACCAAGATGACTTGGCTCTGGCCGTCGGTAACTTTCGCGTCGACGAGTGTATCGCCTTCATCACACGTAACAGCGATGATGCCTTTTTTCATCGGGCGAGCGAACGCCATGAGTTCTGTTTTCTTGATGATGCCTTGGCTCGTCGCCATGACGATGAACTGGCCTTCTTTGAATTCTTTCACTGGCAGAACGGCTTGTACGCGTTCATTGGTGCTCAAGTTCAAAAGATTCACAATGGGTTTGCCACGCGCCGTACGGCCGGCTTCTGGAATTTTATGGACCTTCAACCAATACAGGCGGCCTTGGTCGGTGAAGCACAAGATCTGATCGTGCGTGCTCGCGACAAAAATATCCCAGATGAAATCTTCTTCGCGCGTGCCCGCACCCGTGACGCCTTTGCCGCCGCGCTTTTGCGCACGGTAAGTATCGAGCGGTAAGCGCTTGATGTAGCCAGAATACGTCACCGTCACGACTGTCGCTTCTTCAGTAATGTAGTCTTCGACGGTCAGGTCGTCTTGTTCTTCGATGAACTGCGTACGGCGATCATCGGCGAATTTCTCTGCGACTTCATCGAGTTCTTTTCCGATGATCGCGACCACGCGTTTCTCGTCGGCCAAAATCGCCTTCAACTCCGTAATGAGTGCGATGACTTGGTTGTACTCTTCGATGATTTTATCGCGCTCGAGGCCCGTGAGACGCTGCAAGCGCATTTCAAGAATGGCTTTTGCCTGGATCGAAGTGAACTGGAATTTCTCAATCAGCTTATCGTGCGCTTCGTTGGGGTTCGCGGCTTTGCGAATGAGCCCCACGACTTCATCGAGATTTTCGACTGCTTTTTTCAGCGCTTCTAAAATGTGCGCTTTTTCTTCTGCCTTGCGCAGTTCGTAAACCGTGCGGCGAGTGACGACTTCTTTGCGGTGGTTGAAGAACGCCGTGAGGAGTTCTTTCAAGTTCATCGTCTTGGGTTGCTGTTGGTCAATCGCCAACATGCTGATCCCGAACGACGTCTGCATCTGCGTGAGTTTGTAGAGCTGGTTGAGGATCACTCGGCTGTCTTCGCCTTTTTTCAGGTCGAAAACGATGCGCATGCCTTTGCGATCCGATTCGTCTCGGATATCGCTAATGCCTTCTACTTTTTTATCGCGGACAAGATCTGCGACATCTTCAATGAGCTTTGCTTTA
>JAIEOG010000069.1 GCA_019750655.1 bacterium | reverse complement strand
AGAGGGGAAATAAACAGAAAGAAGAACTGATAAAGTCGTCTTTACATTTGGACCTGCGGAAATCGTTTTCTCTTGCCTAGAGAAGGTAGAGTCAATCAAAATGATAACAGACACACATATATTTTGCTAGTGTTGACTCAGCGAAATCATGGGACGCGAAAAAGACCACACTGATGTCTTCGTCCTGTGTTTTGTGGGGAGCTCCGACAGCATGCGCTTTGGCGGAAAAAGCAAGGATGAGGATTTTCACCGCCTGCCCGAAGTCCTAAATTCCGGCATGAAATGGCCCACCTTGAACCAGGGAACCCAAGTGGTCTTTCAGGTCGCTGATTTTGGGCAGCGGTCCTGGAAACGTTTTTTCACTGCCCGTGACACCGACGCGTTCGCCGAACTAACACGCCGTCTCGGCGCCGAGAAGGGGATTGCTTTCAATATGTCCACTTGGAACTCACACGACGGCGGGGGCTCTTACTGGGGACGACGTTTCTTCGATGTGTTGGATTGGTCTTTGATCAACCCCACCATGGGTCTCCCCCAAGTCGTGAGTGATGTGGCTACTCAGGGCTATCCCGTCACACCCGCAGCGGTGGTCTACGAACCTTCGACGGGGGATTTTTGGAATGTTCCGATTGAGGAATAGGCGGTAGCTTCTCCCACCGGGCTAAACCTAAGGATCGATGAAAGGGTTGTGCCGTTCATCGTAATCCGGAAACTCCTTGTGGTGGCGTGGCTGATATACGGTCTGTATGTCGGGAACCGCGCGTGGCTGCGGCTGAGGTTGGCGTTGAGGCGGTACTGCGGAAGTATTCAAATAATACTCACAACCCGGGGGCGAAGTGAAAAATTTGGGGTCGTCCCATTCGGCCTGAGACGCGAGGGATATAAACAGACTGGAAAGCAGTGTTAATAGCTTAGCCTTGCGCATTAGACAGTGCTTACCATTAACACGGCGGAACTCCACTGTTTGGTATGGGCTTGCTTCTACAACTTCAGCAATCGATTCGCCGGGCTCGCCGCTACGGTCGCCCCGCGGGGGCGCCTCCGGGCGGGACTCGCCGTGTCCAGTCGGAGAGTCTGAACGAACCCGTTGCGTTACGGCTCCGTCCTTCGAGCCTAGCCGAAGGTCGAAACGCTCGCGCGTTTCACATCTCATTCCTCTTTTGCTACCGAACGTCCGGCCACCCACCACGTCCAATGGCTAACCCATTTCTGGATTAAGGAACGGGTGTCCGTCTTCGCCTTCGGCTACGCCGGACAGTCTCCGCCGTGATCAAACCAAGCTTTCAAAATTTACGTCGATTAGAGTGGCGCGCCAGGCGTAGCCCCCAAAGGGGGCGAAGACTGGTTGGCGGACTAGGGCTCGAACCTAGATTCGCAGAGTCAGAGTCTGCTGTCCTACCATTAGACGATCCGCCAATAGGGACCGATTTTGTAACCCGACACCCCCGCGAGATTCAAGAAAAGAAGCGTTTGGCAGGACCTGCTGAGGATGCTACCGCTAGAGGTCTGGGGGTTTTATGAAAGCGATTTTGACCGCTGTCCTTTTGCTACCGACCGTTTCCCACGCCTTTACCTATGAATGCGCCCTTCGCAATCCGGTGGCGTTTAACCAGGTGGCTCAAAATGCCAAGGACAATGACCGCTACCACTTTAAGCTTTCGGACCACCCCGGAATGGACCGTACGCGGGAATTTAAAACCACGCTCGATAACCGCGCGATTCAGGTCGATGTGTTTGCGCAATGGGGTTTCGGGATTAAAGAGCCGCGGGTGTTTGTGGATGTCACCGAAGCCAAAGGCACGGCCGCGGAGTCTCGGATTTCGACCGCCAACGGAAAAGACCTAAATACTTACACTCAGCTGGTTCCTGGCGGCGAATGGGGAACGAATGTGGGTGTGGAGTGCGATCTCGTCGAAAACCAGCCCGCCCCCTGATTAATACTCCCGCACCAAATCAAGAACTGACGGAAATCGCAGCCCGGGTTTTCTAATGAAATATGCCTCTAGCTCTGATTCAGTTTCTTTTAGATTGTAGCCAGGCAAGGCATCGTCATCCTCAGGATTAACACGGGAGGCAGTGAATCCTATGATCCGCCCTTGAGCATTTAGGCGAATATCCAAAGAAGGAAGTTCACGCCAGCTCATCAGACTCTGGCCACCCATAAACCCACGAAGAAAGTGGGACAGAAGCCCCCTCTGGATCGGATTCGAATCTAGGCGAAAAGCAACGGATTCTCCGTCTTCGCTCTGAGCGACCAACACCAGGTTCTCGGATAACAAGTGGTTAATTCCCCAAGCTCCAGCCATCGCAAAAGCGAGGAGCCCCTGCTTCCAAAGCGAGTCGGCACAATTAGCACCAACGAGTCCCGCAGTTACAAAAACTGCAGGCGTGAAGAATTTTCTGAACTGAGACTTCACAGGTACGTGGGCCGAAAGCACGGCCCGCACTTCTCGTAATTGCCCCTGAAGTTCTTGCCGCAGCATGGATTTGCGAATCCCCACAAGGGTCTGCACTTCTACGCCAGCATGAGTGAGGGATGAAGAAAAAGCTAACACCGCAAAGGATCCCATAAAAAACCTGGGGAAAAGCGACATAGAAACCTCCTCAAAACTTTATGAAATCAAACCAAGGTCAGCTAAGCGCTTGAGCTCTGCCCTAAGTTCTTCGGGCGTAACACTCGCGGTCCCGATTTTACCGACGACAATACCCGCAGCGGCATTCGCTAGGCGCATGCACTCTGCCAAGGGCATTTCACAAACCATGGCCATTGCCAGCACGGACACGACGGTGTCCCCTGCCCCCGTGACGTCGAATACCTCGCGCGCGAAGGTCGGGATGCGTTGCAAAGCCGACTCGTTCTTGCCCAGCGTAATCATTCCCGCGGCACCGCAGGTAATCAGCGCGTGTTCGCATTCGGTTTTTTCCAAAATGCGTTTAGCCATGCGTGTAAGGCGTTCATCGTCGCGGCCCGCGATTTTAGACGGTTCGTGGCGGAAGCCCGTTAGTGTTTCGGCTTCGGCAACGTTAGGGGTGAGCAAAGTCACACCCTTGTACAAAGTCAGTGGCGTCGATTGGCTGGGATCCACGAAGACCGGTTTGCGGTGGTCGCGCGCTTGGCGGACGAAGGACATCGTGTCGGCATTCCACAGGCCTTTGCCATAGTCCTGGACAATCACGCCGTCACTCGACGGCAATAAATCGCAAATCGATTCGGTGAACTGCTTGGCGAGTTTCGCATCGAGAACGTGGCAACGTTCGTAGTCGACGCGGACCACGTGTTGTTTTTGCGCGATGACCCGCACTTTGCGCAAAGTGGGGCGCGAAGGATCACCGATAAAAACCGATTTGCGGATACCCGCATCGGCAATCATCTTCTGCAGCTTCTCGCCGTCGCTATCCATGCCGCAGACGGAGACAAGCGTCGTCTGGGCACCTAGGGAAACAATGTTCTGGGCGACGTTGGCGGCGAGTCCGAGGTTGTAACTTTGGGACTCGACTTCGACGACAGGTACCGGCGCTTCGGGGCTGATACGGCGTGTATCCCCCCAAATATACTCATCAATTCCCACTTCCCCCGCGACGAGGATATGGGCGCCTTTGAGCTTGTCGACAGCTTGGTCCAGAGCGTTCACGAGGGAGTTAAAACACCTCAGCCTGGGGATGGCAAACGGCGTTCCGTTCTCGGAAACTACCTCTTAATCAAATGGTCCGTACCATGTAGCAGATCGATCGCTTCGTTCGCCTGCTGCTGCATTGCCGGGTTTCTGAAATCAGGCGCATGGTATACGCGGCCACTCGGGGCCACGCGTGTGTACCCATTCGGGTACCGATTCTGCGGTGGAGGCTGAACCACGGGCGGCTGGTAGTGCGGTTGTACATACCGGTCGCTGCTCGCATAGTTCAAAGGCTTTGCGGGGACCACACTCGGCGGCGGCGTATACATCGTCCGCACGGCAGAGATGTCTCCGCCCGAAAGCTGCTGGTTGAACCCTATGCTCTGTCCACTAATCAAGAGAATGGAGGGAACGCTTTCCTTGGTTTTTTCGTTGAAGGTGTACTCTGTTCCGTAATGCATTACGGACTGCAGGTCGTAAGAGCCGTACTCGCGTTGTCCATAGATGATCCCGTACCACCCGCGAGTGTTTTCGGGAAGGTTGGTGTAATCCGCGATCTTGACGTAGCGATCGCGATCCGACCGTTGGTGCTCGTGGCCTAAACCGATGATGTGTCCCATCTCGTGTAGGAACGCGTGCTGGTTGTCATTTTTGATCGTGAGCGTTGCTCTGCCACCGCGGTTTCCTTGAGGCGCCTGGTTCTTCTCGCCGTCTTTGATGTAAACGTAGTCGTTATCTCCGTGGGCGACCGGCACCCACTGAACAGGCGCACCGGACGCGTTCCACGTTCTGACGGCCGTTTTGAAACTTTCTGGATAAGAGAAGTTAGAGTCGACCAAATAGGGAATGCGACCATTTTTCCAAAGGTAGGGGCTACCCGGTTCTAAACCAAGGCCCGCCAAGGCTTCACTACCTGCCACCAGACCCAAAAACCCTGCAACGGCTAGAAAACGCATTTCGCCTCCGATGCGCTTGCATAGCATGAGGCCGAAGATTTTCACCAGCTTCTAGAGGACCCGTTAAGGCGGTTGTTGCGTCGATAAACAACGAGCTCAGACGCTAGCGAGAAGACCTGGAGAGAGGGTGAGCTTATCGAGGCAGAAGTAGCGCGGGCAGCGCGTGCCCAAACAGTCGCGTTTGCCTGGACAAGGGTGTTCCGGAGCGAGGATCAGAGATTCGCCTGCCCCACCCCACGGCGCCCAGCGCGAAGCTTGCTGGCTGCGCACCGGCGAGAAAATGCCCAACGTCTTGGTGCCGACGTAATGCGCGAGGTGCAAAGGCCCCGTGCTCGGGGCAACGACCAAGCGCGCGGCTCGGTACACTTCCGCGAGTGCCGTGATCCCCACCCGAGGGAACACGCGCCAATGCGGTCGCTGATCCACGACGCCTTCGACCCATTGGAGATCGCGAGGTGCGGGGCCCATCGTTAAATAGAGCGGACCGGGGATTTTCTTTTCCAAGTCATCGAGCAAGCGCACATAGGAATCGATGCTTAAATTCAAAGCGCTTCCGCCCATTCCGGGGTGCGCAATCCAAAAGGATTCGTCGAGGCTTCCGCCAACGCGTGCGATCGCCGTCGCGGCTTGTTCGCGCGCCATGGGTTGCACGGGAAGCTTCAAAGGCGCGGGGGTATAAGCCGCCCCACCGCCGCCGACTTTGCGGAAAAAAGCCGCGAGATCGAGATTGTATTCGCCTTCG
>JAIEOG010000214.1 GCA_019750655.1 bacterium | reverse complement strand
CCGGAGGGCCTTGCTGCTCTGAAGGGCTTGGGCAAGCTCGAAGGAAAAGAATCGCTTTTCGATCAGCTGTACTTAGATTTCCTCAACAAGCGCGAAGCGCATGAGAAATACACGCTCTCCGCTGGCGAAATCTTGGAAGACTTAAATGCCATTGGCCAACAGGTACACGGCACTAAGACGGTTTCCCTGTCGGTCGCACGCGCTTACTTGAAGGACACCGCGGCCTACTGCAAAGCCGCGAAGCAGGCCCCTGCTGCGATGGAGCAGTTAGAGAAAGACTATTACCTCTTGGGCGGGCCGCTTTTCCCGCCTGCGGATAAAGCTACAGCGAGCTTGTTCTGCCAGCGGGTGGGAGCTCTGACCTCCCAGCTGCTTTCGCAGAGCGAAGGCGTGGGGGATAGCGACGGTATTCGTGCAAGCTTGTCGAATTTGGCTAACAGCATCTTGCCTGCCAAATGGCAGCTCCGCACGTTGCCCGAGAATTGGAAGAACCGTTACTGGGATTACGTCGAATTGGTTTCGCCTATTTTCCACCAGCCGGATTACGCCCTGAACCCGATTTTCTATGATGACCAAGGACAGCTTCGGGTAGCGACTTTGAATCGGGCACCCACGGAAGACTTCCCGCGCATCGCGCTGAATACGTCCATTACGGCCTCGGCATCGCGCGCCTTGGCTCGTTTGCTTTCGCAGAAACTGAAGCTCGACGAAGTTAAAGAATTCTGGCCGGATAAATTGCAGTCGATTCTCGGTTTGAAAATCGAGGACAAGAACCTCCAAGAGCCCTTGGCTTGGTTGAACTCCTTAGCGCCTTCGCAAATCGAAGGTCTTTATAACGCTTTGCAACCTTACTTCTCTGAGCTGCTAGTCAAAGGCGGCAAGGGGAGTGAACTCGTACTCCGTTGGCAGGCACCCCCCCAGGGTCTGCCAACGGGGATCGAAGCTGTCGTCCGCTTGGGGCAGCGCTGGTTTGGTGTCTCGGAGTCTTTGCGGACAGATGAAACGTTGGCGCAGAATCGCCTAGCGTTCGAAAAGGGTCTGTGGCGCGGCTTAGCCCGGGCCCTAGTGCAAACGTTCTTGCAGTCGAGTGAATACCGCCTACGGGGCGACGATTTCGTTAAAAATACAGACGATGCGAATTTCTCCGATCTCACCGCCTCTCTGGATGCTCTGGAGAAAATCGCGGCGGAACCCTCTGGCCGGCAGCTCCAAGGTTTGGCCGATCGAGTGGCGGACATTCTCTCGAGCACGCACGAATTGAAATTGGTCGCTCCTCTTTACGAAAAGCGCACGATTCCTGGGTTAGCATTTTTCTTCGATTCCTGGATGCCAAGCCGCACGACGGAAGCCACGGCCGGAGATTGGGCGGATTACATTGTGGGCCAAGACGAAGATGGCCTGGCGTTGCGGGCTTCCGCTCCCATGGCCTTTGTGGCCAATTGGGCGCCCAAAGGTGCCGTGGGCACGAAAGCCTCCGAATTCACATCTTGGTTCGATCTTGTCTCGTCTCCAGCGGGGGAGAAGATTTTTGAAGGGCTGAAGAACGAGAAAAAGGAATCGGACCGAGTCCACGTTTGGGAAGTCTACCCCTCCTTGCAAGCGCTGAAAGCAGACGCCAACGGTGCTTATTCTCAAGTCGAAGGTTTCTTGCGGCGCTGGGATGCAAACGCGCAGGCTTCGAAAGACCAAAAGACCTACGCGTATTTCTTGGCTTTGATGAACTGGAACATCAACCACTATGGTAAAGAGCCGCGCTTCAGCGCCGGTGAAAAGGTGGAAGTTTTCCCGGAAGCGTACGTCGCATACCACCTGAGCGATGCGCTCGAACTCTTGGGCCTTCCCTTAGACAACTTCGAAGGCTGGAAGAACCTGGTCGTTGATCCGAGCAAGTTCACTTACGCCGAATGGGCAGTGATGGCCCAGAGCAAGCGCGCTTTACTCACCGAAGTGGGGCGTCAACGGTTCTTGTCGGGGCTCATCGACGCTCCCAAAGTGGAAAACCCCTACTGGGGCGCTAGCTACAACTACCGTCCATTCCCGATTGTCGACGAAGCGCAGCGCTCGCACTTGGCGCCTTCGGAAGGTTTCGGTACGTGGTTCGGCAAAACGCAGGATTACCGCTATACGGAATTATATGGTGCCCTAGAGCGAAACTCCCACACTGAAGAAGAAGCTGACAAGGTTCCTTTGTATCAGCAGCTAGTGGCCGACTCCTTGGAAATGCAAGGTGAACACTCGCTGAAGGCTTTGGATGGCAAATCCGCTGGGAAGCACACCACGGTGGCGACGCAGCACAAGAATTGGAAAGCGTACTTTGAGCAAGTTCTGGCGATGGTGCCGGCGGAAGAATTAGTGGCTTCGCTGGAGAAGGCGCTACCGAACAT
Organism: bacterium; assembly: GCA_019750655.1. Lineage (GTDB taxonomy): Bacteria > Bdellovibrionota > FAC87 > UBA2466 > UBA2466 > JAIEOG01. The sequence continues at coordinate 2,839 of JAIEOG010000214.1, read as the reverse complement.
GACGCGCGAGCAGATCATCGGCTTTTTGCAAAAGCGCGGAGTGGTGGCTGCTTTCGCAAGCGCTTTGAGTGAATTCCAAATTCTCTACCCTGAAGAAGGGGATGCGGGTTGGAAACGATTCGACCTGTTCTCTTTCCAGTCCGACATCAATAGCCTGGTTACGGGGTACAAAGATGCTCTGCAGTGGAAAGAAGCCGTTCCGTTTATCGATGTGACTCGGTACGACCGTGCCAAGGCACACCGCCAAGGGATTGGAATGGCCACTTACGTCGGCGCGCAGATGGCGAACGGCGTTGTTTTCGATCAGAATCCGTCGCTCAGTGCGGAAGCGGAAAAGATCTTTAAGACTGCCGACGCTTATTACCGTGAGCAGGTTCAAGCGGACACTTACACGCGTGGTCTTTTGTCCACGAAGCAGAACAACTTGGACAACATCGAGCGCCTCTGCAAAGTGCGCACGTCGATGGGCGATATCCAGACGGAAGAAAAGTTTAAGGAGAAGGCAAAGGAAATTGAAGATCTGCGGTTGCCGCTCATGGACGGCCTTTTCCAAACCGCTGACCAGTTAGCGCCCCCCGGTGCCGGCGATAAGCCGCGCCAGATGTTGCGCGATATCTTCGCGGAGCAGGAGCGCGCGAAACAATCCAAGAAGGACTGGGAAGAGAATATCTCTTACGGCATGTTGGCCCTTTTGTTGGTGCCCATCCTCGTCAGCAAAAACCCTGCTTTGGCGCGCTTGGCAGCGACCAGTCCGGGCCTGACCACGGCAGCGCTGTGGGCTAGCCGTGCAGCGAATGGCCTTTTGTTGGCCTACTATGGTTACGACGTCTACCAAGATGAAGAACTCTCTGTCAGTGAAAAGGCTGTGATGATGGGGCTTCTCTCGTTATCGCCCGCAGTGAATAGCGGCTTAGGCCAGACATTGAACTGGTGGATGGGGCTTTACTGGGCGAACAATGCTTACAGTGGTTACAAAGAGGACTTCGTGGAAAATCCTCGGCGCGCCGCTGAAACGCGCTCTATCCGCGATACAGTTTTTGTCGATGCCGGTCTTTTGATGTCCGATGATTCGGCATTGCTAACGGCAACAGCGGAAGAAATCCAGACCATGCAGCGCGTGAGCACGGCCGCTTGGATCGGCCGCACCTTCAATGGTGTGTTGGTCGGGAGCATGGTTGTTGCTCCCATCGTGCGGTGGGCTTTCGGCGGCGCACGCACGCTTCTCAATGCTCGCAAAACGTTCTTGGCAGGCCAGCGCCAGAAGCTCGAGATCATCGCGGAACAACGCGCTCAAGCCGGATTGAAAGCTACGGACCAGACTTGGAAGGGCGTTACCAAGCAAGTGACCCCTGAGTTGGAATCTCGTCTGGAGCAAAAGACTTTAGAGCTACTCGAAAAGCGCATCGGCCAGTGGACGCAAGACGGCAAAATCGCCGTGACCGAGGAGTGGAAACAGCTCCTTCTCGAAGATGTGCGCCGGCAGATTGAAATGGGCGCGCAGATTGCGGAAGTCGATGCCGTGACGTTAGCTCCCTTGGTTGGCAGCGGCCAGTCCAAACGCATGTTGTCGGGGGCTTCGAAATGGTTGCGCCTCCCCGGGCGAGCGAGCCAAAGCGCCCTCAAAGTGGAAGACGAGATGGTGCAGGCCACCATCAAGTTCCAAAACGACTCGATCACGCGTCTGACGGCGCTGCGCCAGCTAGAGACGAAACTTTTGACGTCTTTGCCACACGTTGCGGTGGATGACTTGCGGGTTCTCTTGGTGAACAGCGGCAGCCCGTTGGCACGTCACACACCTTGGTTCGCTGGATTCTTTGCAGTCCCGACGCTCAATCCAAAATACTGGCGTCTGCGCAGCTTGTACCAAACGATGGAAGCCACGGACGATCTCCACCGCTCGTTAGGGCTCTTCTACGGTTCCGAGTGGGCAGCACGCGCGAAACCAGTGGTCAAAGAAGCCGCGAAGTACTTCGGTAAAACCGAAGGCCAAGTGCTCCAAGATGTTTTGGAGAATAATATTTTCGCCGGGCCGATTCCGGAAATGGCGGGCCCGTATGGCGAGCAGATGATGGCTCTCGCAAAAGAGTTCCGCGCCATTCACAAGCTCGGCCACTTCTCAGTGGATGCCAAATTCTTGCAAGCGCTGGGCACAGACGATGTCTTGACGATGATCAACATCGCTAAGAATGGCCGTGCAGCGCTGAAAGATCCGGTCGAATTGGGTAAAGAAGAGACATCCAAGACCGATCCGGCGCCGACAGCTCCTGCTGCTGTTGCGCCAGTGCAAGGCGCTGGTTTAGACGCGCTGTTGAAGGGTGCCACCGTGAATCCGATGCGTGGTGATGCAGCGGCGTACCGCACGGTTATCGAGGCAGCAGCTCCGCGCCAAATCGAAGGCGTGGCGGTGGATGCGCAAAACGTCCTTCGCCTGACACAGAACCACAGCTACGAAACGCTCCAAGATCTGACCGGAATTTACATGCGCCGCGGTTTAACCGTGGATTCGACACTCGCGGAATTGCGCTTAGCCCAAGTGTACCGCCGCGCCATGGAGTTGGAAGCTTCGGCAACACAGCAAAGTCTGTCGGTTACCAAGCCACCGACTTTCGAAGAAATCGTGCGCGGCATGGGCGGTATTGAAAAGGCCGTTACTCGCCCGATGAATGTACGCGAAGCCCGCAGCCTGATTGAGTTTGGCGGAGCCACGGAATGGACTGCAGCGCAGGTGCGCGTGGCAGCGCGGAACTTCGCGAATTCGGCCAACGGCGTCGCTGTGGAAACGGCGACTCAGAAACTCACTAGCCTCGCGACCACAGGGTTTCGGGAGCGGCGGTTCCTC
>JAIEOG010000025.1 GCA_019750655.1 bacterium | reverse complement strand
CCGCGGTGCGTCTGGATCAATTGGCTATGCGGGTGGGAGCAACGGGAGGTCTATCGTCGGAATCAGCAGCGTCCCGCAGATTCAAGCGCTCGATCTCGGCGACTGCGCTCTCGGAGAGCAATCGGCTGACGCAGCTATCAGAAAGGGAGCCGCGAGTGAATTGGTACTCAAGAACATCTCTTTGCGGAGGGTGGATCCTGGCTCTAACCTGCGCTGCCGCGACTTTCGAGATGGCCCGCCACTCGGCGCTATCGACTTCATAGCCGTCTGCACCCAAGTGATCATCGACCACCAAACCATATAGTCCCTTGGGCTGAATGGGGGCCCAGGTTTCGCCGGTACGTACCCATAAAATGCCACCCGCTTCTTCCCGGCAATTCGAACTGAGTTGCGGCGTATAGACCTTGTCTTTTGCGCGTAGTTGCCGAAGCTGTGTGAATGCCTTTTGAAGGAATGCGCCGGTGACTTTCAGATCGGTCCTGCGGTCATTGGTTAGACCCAACACCGTCGGTTGGCCGCAGTGGGGATATACGATGCCTGCAATAAACATCGCAACACCCGCCCTACCAACAATCGGAGCGGTGAGTTCCGTCTCCCATCGGCAGCTCGAGCTATTGTAAAATCCAATCGTGGCCAAGACCGGTGGTGCATCCTTTTGTTTGCTGTGAAACTCTGTCCCGTAATTCACGAGAGCATCTGCCAAAAGACTGCCAAATACGGTGGGACCTTTTTTTAGATTGCTCTTCTTTCCATCCGCAGGAGGCATGAAAACGAAGATGCCCGGATCGTCTGCATAGCGAACTGCGGCGGCTGTTTCGAGCCCCCTTTGAACAAAACGGTACTTGCGTTCCGCCATCGTCGCAGCCAATTCCTCGTGGAAGTCGGGAGGGGGTAGAACTAACCCAGGTTCCTGCAACTCGGCGAAGGCCGCTTGCTCTATAAACGGAATGGAAGTGGTATAAAGTGTGTCCCCCGTTTTTTCCGTGTCCACCACGTACAAGCAAGCATCTCCGTGGGAACCGCACTGTTGGTACAAGCGTTGCGGAGTGCTCTCTACGTGCCGTTCATGCTCGTGCCCAAAAAGCCAGATTTTATGAGTGATATCCTTGATTCGACGATTCACTGCGGTGTGAGAGGCGAGTTCCTGCTGGTAGCGATCTAGCGCTTCGGCGACGGGCCGGCCTTTCAGGATGCCATCATGAACCGCGAAGACAACCTGCTCAATTCCCTCGGTCGCGGCCTGGCGGAGGATGGCTCGCCCAGTGTTCTCCATTTTGCGCACGCCTGTGAATAACTGAAACGGGCTATCCCAGTCGTAGTTGGAACCGGAGCGGAATTTATCGAAAACCATCCCTGCCACGCGGATGCGTTTTCCACTCTTCAAGGTGATGTCCGCGTGAGGGGCAAAAAGAGGCTCGCCAAATTCCCCCAGATCTAAGTTGGCGCCTAAAATTCGGTACGGTTCCTCTGGGCGAATCAGCGCGATCTTTTGCTGAAGGCGCATTTTCTGCTCGTAATAGAGCTTGTGCCAACCATCGCCCAGTAGCTTCACGTAATCGAAATCGTGGTTCCCAACGACATCAATCACCCGCATTGTGTGGGAAAGCTCGGCCTTCACATCGTTCACGATGTCGCCGTAATCGGATGTCATTCCATTCAATTCCTTGAAAGACGTCCAATGCGTGTCGGCGTTGTCATCCCCGTTGAAGACGACCACGAAAGTGCCATTCGGGTATTGGGCTTGGAACTTACGGCGGCTTTTGGAGATCATTTTGACGAGCGTTGCAAGCCGGGGAAGCTGCATGTGGAAGTCTGGAATGACCAGAATGCCGAGTTCGTCGTCCGCAAATACGGGCGCTAAGAGAAGGTGTAGACCTACTATTAGCGATCCGATCTTGCGCATCCGTTAAGACCTTTAGGTTTTTGCCTGTAAGCTTGCCGGGGTAAGTACCCGGTTTAGGCACTATCCACAAGCAGAAAAACAAGATTTTGTTAGGGTGTTTTAAGCTATTAATTCAGAGCTTTAGAATAGAAAGACGTGCCCATCAGGGGGCCTAAGCCGCCGGCAGCTGATTATAGGCGTTGTAAGCCGCCACTTTGTAGGCTTCGGCGAGGGTCGGGTAATTGAAAACGTTGTTAATGAAGAAGTCGATCCCAGCGCCCAGAATAAACGCGGCTTGGCCGATATGGACCAGCTCCGTGGCCCCTGAGCCGATGACCTGAACCCCCAAAACGCGGCGGGTCTTGGAGTCAAAAAGCAGCTTTAAGAAACCATGTTCGTCGCCCAAGATTTTGCCCCGCGCGAGTTCTTTGTACTGCGCGCGCCCGACGACGTAAGCGATTCCGCGCTTCTGAAGATCGCTTTCTTGGGCGCCGACCGACGATATTTCGGGAATCGTGTAGATGCCGTAGGGGAAAGCGTCGGGAAAACTTCCTCCGCGGACCGCAAAGGCGTGGGCCGCTGCCAACCGCCCCTGCTCCGAGGAAGCCGAAGCGAGGCCCGGACTGCCAATCACATCGCCCACTGCATAAATATGCGGCACGGCTGTTTGGTAATGCTCGTTCACATTGAGCAACCCGCGTTCATTCGCCACTAGCCCCGCGGCCGTGAGGTGGAGCGAATCCGTATTGCCCAAGCGCCCCATGCAGATCAAAAGGGCGTCGAACGTCCGCTCATTCTCGCCGATATGGAGCCGCGCTTTGCCGTCGGCCGTGCGGTGGATGTTTGTCGTCTTAGCTGCGAGGCAAAGCTCGATTCCGCATTCCGAGAACTGCTTCTGCAAAGCGGCTGTGATCTCCGAATCCATCCAGCTAAGCAGACGGTCGCGCTGATCCACCAAGGTCACGCGGATACCCATGCGCGCGAAGATACTGGCGTACTCGCAACCGATCACTCCCGCGCCGAGAACGGCCATGGTGTGCGGCTTACGGCGCAAGTGCAGGATCGTATCGCTATCGAAAATCGCTATATCGTCGAAAGGGATATCCGCAGCGCGTGCGGGACGCGTACCCGTGGCAATCACGATGAACTGAGCGCTGACTTCCACTCTCGCAGTGGGGGTTTCAACCCAAACACTGCTGGCGCTCTTGAAACTGGCGCGCCCTTGGACGAATTCCACGCCATTGCGCTGAAGCTGTTTTTGGATCACAGCGGCTTCGGCATCGATGACCGCCTGCTTGCGGGTCATCACTTGATCGAAGACGGAAGGGTGTTCGGCCGAGAACTCCAGCGCGGCTTCACGAAGTGTCTTGCTGGGAATGGTGCCCGTGTGCAGGCAAGATCCCCCAATCCAATCGCGCTCCACTACCAAGACTTTCTTTTTCAGCTTTGCCGCTTGAACGGCCGCACGCTGGCCGCTGGGCCCAGAGCCGATAACGACCATGTCGTATTGTCTTTGTGAAGGCATGGAGTTCTCAAATCGTACTGTCGGTAGGCGCGGTATTCAAGTTACTTGCCATGCTTGGCCCCGCCCTTGGGGGGCGCAGAGCTGGGAGCATCGGTCGAGGGAGGCGATGGCGAGCGGAAAAAATCCTGATCGAAAGACGCGCCCGTCCCGGCTCCCGATGGGTTGCTGCCTCCGGGAAGGCCCACGGCTCCAGGAACCACGGCGCCCGGAAACCCGGAACTCGAAGTCCCTCGATTGGCGCCGTCCGGCAACGGCGGCAAAGAAACGGAACTCGGACTTGCCGGTGCTTCCTCGGCAGCTTCCCCTGCCCGGTTCGAACCCGATCGCCGCGCCCCTTCGGCCGCGCGCGCACGCCGCTTAGACACGGGAGCGTCCGGCGCTGGCGTGTCGGAGGCCACGGGTTTTGCGGTGAATAGTTTCTCGTCGGAGGCGAGATCTAAAAGGCGGCTGTCCCACCCCGTTAGGGGTTTGCGTTCTTGGTAACGCCAATCTTTTGCGTTCGCAAACGCCGCCGCCCGTAGAGCCACGCAGCCGGCCGGTTTCCAACCCATCTCGTTGCCGGCCCCCGCTCCGGCGTAACCTTCATCGGGGAGCCCCACCCCCATTCCCAAACCTTCCCCGCGCGGCATTCCCAAAAGTGCGATTCCAAATGCCCAGGTGTGGATGTCGCGTAAAGCGTGGTCGCCCGCGGAAATAACGGATACTGCGGGCTGGCCTTTCGGCGCAACCTTGCCACCCTGGCCGGTGGAGGCCATGCGCGACAAGATGCTTCCCTCGGGGGGCACGGCGTATTCCCCACAAGAAAGCTGGTCGGAATCCGCGGGGACATCGCATTGCGCGCGCGCCAAACGTGGATCGCGCACCACGATCGCAGCGCTGGCTTTGTCGACGCCCAAATCTCGGAATGCGTTTAAGGCATCACAACGCTCGCGGACATTCCGCAAGAGCTGTGGCAGCAAGGACGGTTGGTTCGGCACGCCGGAGACATAGCGAACGGCGAGTTTGAGATAAATGCCGCAGCCGGCGGCTTCGCGCATCAAGCCGTCGCCCAATTGCTCAGCAGATCCCGCACCAAGTTCCACGAAGAGGCAGAGGGGCAAGAATTTTTCAAAAGCTAGTTCCCCGGCAGGGTAATTGACGCGGGGTTTAGCCGACTGCAACAGACGCTTTTCGGCGGATTCTCCGTGAACGTAGGAACCAAGCAGCAGGGCCAAGAGCGTTAGAACACGCATGCCTTCATTTTAGACTGTTTTTGCCCGCAGCATAAGCCAATCCCATGGCGTTGAGTTTTCGATCGATCCCAGTCAGTTTCCAGGCCTGGGGGCCGTAGACACCGCGCTGGCGCATTTCTTCCTCGAACCGAGCATTCAGGCGCTCTTCACAGAAAGCTTGCGCGGGGGCTCCAGAGAAGCCCTGCCGCTGCACCTCTTTCACGAGCTGCTCGGAAAAATCGATCCAGTCGTAAAGTTGCACCGCTGCTGCGTTCAACCCACGCAGTTCTCCGAAATGCGTCAAGAGAGCTCGATCTCCTGGGAGGCTGGAGATTTTCTCCACAGAAATGCGGGCCTCTTCGGCATCGAAGTCCGTCGGGCTTGTGGAGGGGAAAATAAAAAGCCCGCCCTTTTGCAACGAGGGGTAGTAGACACCAAACGAATCGCCCGTGAAGCTGGCCTGAAGGGCACTATCCCAGAGAACGAAGTGGTGGTTTGCATGACCGCGCGTGTGGAGAAAACGCCATTGGCGAGTGCCCCAATCGAGCAGTGTGCCGTCTTCGATTTCCACTACTCGCTCTGCGGGCACAGGATCGAT
>JAIEOG010000417.1 GCA_019750655.1 bacterium | reverse complement strand
GGCCATAGACGGTTTGGCATCGTTGTTTGCCCTCTATATTGCGGCCACCCTGGCCCAGATCTGCGGCATGCTGGAAACCGATAAGCTTGAAGCCATGGTTGCCACGGTAAAAGGCATCAAGGACGCCGGCGGCCGGCTTTTCTTCTTGGGCGTTGGCGGCAGCGCAGCCAACACAAGCCATGCTGTAAACGATTTCCGCAAAATCGCCGGCATTGAAAGCTATGCTCCGACGGATAACGTTTCCGAACTCACCGCGCGTACGAATGACGACGGCTGGGCGAGCGTTTTCGTCAACTGGTTGAAAACCAGCAAGCTCTCGGCGAAAGACGGCGTTTTCGTTTTCTCCGTCGGTGGCGGCAATCTCGAAAAGAACGTCAGCCCCAACCTCGTGTCGGCTCTGCAACTAGCCAAAGAGCGCGGCTCCAAGATTTTGGGGATCGTCGGCCGCGACGGCGGCTACACCGCAAAAGTCGCTGACGCTTGCGTGATCATCCCGACGTTGAACACCGCCAACATCACTCCCCACGCGGAAGCGTTCCAAGGGACAGTTTGGCATATGATCGTCTCGCACCCGGCTTTGCTGGAAAATGAGATGAAGTGGGAATCGATCGGAACGGCTACGACGACAAACGCGCCGCAGCTTTCCGTATAGCCTGCTCGAACGTCAAAGCTTCTGGAAACGGGACCACCCGCCTGGCGGGTGGGACCACTTCCGAAATAAAAGCCCGCACCAAGAAAAAAGCACCAATGCCCGCTGCCCGGGCAGCGCCTTCGTCTGCCGAAGAATCGCCGATCATGATGGCTTGAGTGAGATCGAGTCCGTGATCTTGTGCGATAGCTGTGAGAAGGCCGGGCTTAGGTTTGCGGCAATCACAGTCTGTAACATACTGAGGATCCCCGCCGGCTTTTCCCACCGGGTGGTGCACACAGCTATAGATGCCCGCAAGCGAAACCCCGCCCGCTTTCAAACGCCGTTCTAATTCTGCGTGCATCTCTTCTAGGTCATCGACCGTAAAATGGCCTTTGGAAATCCCAGGCTGGTTCGTCGCCAGAAAAATCGGCACGCCCGCTTCGCAAAACGGGCGTAGAAGCTCGGTAGCTTGAGGGTAAAGTTCTAATTGAGATTGGAAATAGGCTGAATCCTGATCGCCTTCTGGGTTCAAGCCAAAAGCGATCAGGGTGCCATCACGGTCTAGAATCAGGGCCGAAACGCTCAGAGCTGGTACCCTGCCGCCGCAGCGTCGTTCTTGAACATATTCACCGTCTCGAGCGAGAGCTGCACGAGATCTTTGCCGTACATCGACAGCTTCTTGAGCAGGTCAGGAGACATGGTGATGATGTCGCAACCGGTTTCGTTCGCTTGAACGAGGTTGTAAACCTCGCGCGAGCTCGCCCAGAGCAACTCGGCCTTACCACCGTGGCCCAAGTACTTGCGGCAATCGCGCATGACTTGGCAGGCATCGCGGCCGGTATCGGAGATACGGCCTGCGAAAACAGAAAGAACCGACGGGATTTCCGGGTTCAAAGCTTTGTGCACGGTGATCAGCTGATCGAGCGTGAAGAGTGCGGTCACATTGAGCTTAATGCCCTCTTTCGCCAGAGCCTTGATGACAGGCACTGTCGTTTCACCACGCGAGTTGGTGACAGGGACTTTCACGTAAACATTCTTACCCCAGCTGCCGAGCTTAAAGCCCTGGCGCTGCATTTCCGTCAAATCATCAGAGAAAACTTCCAAAGAAATCGGACGGTCTGGCACTTTCGCCAGGAGCTCTTTAGCGAAAGCTTCGTAGTCCTTGATCCCCGCAACCTTCATGAGGGTCGGGTTGGTGGTGAAACCGGCAATGAGCGGATCCGCTGCGAGCTTATAAATGTGGAGCGGATCGGCGCCATCAGCAAAAATCTTCGTCTTGAGATCAGATAGTTTCATAGGCCTAAGGTTCTAGCCGCCTCTAGGGACTTTGTCACCCCCCGAAACCCTGGGGCGCCGCGTCTATTTCATTGCTGAGGCCCGTCTCGGGTGGTAACCGGAAAATGCATGAGAACGCGTTGGGGGGCCCGGGTCGGGGCGATTTTATTGTTTCTAGGGGTGTGGGCGCCGGTGCCTGCCTCGGCGAATTGCATCTGGCTCATCCTCGTAGCGGACCTTGATGGCGTCGCAGAAGAAACCGCACTCCCCCGAGTCCGGGAATTCGTCGCACAGCGAATAGCGGAGTATGGAGAGGCCCGGCGAACGGACGGACCGCGCCGGCACTACCTGCGCGCAGACATTTTCAATGGGATGGATTTCCTACTGGACCACTACGATCAGACGGTCCAAAGTGCGCTCCTGAAAATCGTAAAAGCTTCCCCCCACCGGCATGAGCGGTTTGCCGCGCTCGATGTGCTGGCACACCTAGGGCCCAAAGCGGAATGGGTGGCAGATGACTTGGAATTGCTCGCCGATTTGCAGAAAGCCCCGGCCAAGGAGTGGTTTGAGACGTTAGACTTCGAACCCTTCTTTGCGCTTTTGGTAACGCTCTCGCGCGTGCGCCCCTCGGAACATGAAGGGTGGGCCCTTGCCGATGCGGCGATGACGGATTGGATCCTCAAGCGGCAAGCGCTCGGAGAAAAAAACCCGGAGGGTCTCCCACACTGGGTAATCGATGCGGGAAAATTCGCTGCATTCCTCACGGAAGTTTCCGTCGCTGCAAGCAGCACGCTGACAGACTTGATTAACGATGCAGACGACCTCGTAGAAAAGCATGTTTCCGATCTTGTTTTTCGACGCCCGAATGCAGCCCACCTCGATACTTACACCCGGCTAGTAGGCGGTCTGCGCGCTGCCATCTTGCTCCATGAACTTGCGAACGATATCGAAGTTTCGCTCACCGAAGGGTTTGAGATTTTCTTGAACGAAACGGAGGTCGGTCCCGTTTACCAAGCCGACCGCGAGCGGCTCCGCCGATTGAGTGCCCCGCTGCGGTTATTGCGCAAAATTTCTGTCGACCCCGAGCTGGAAGTAGAACTTCTCGCAGTACTTGAGCGGTTGGTGCAGAACGTAAGCGCGCTGTCAGCGCGCGCGCTGAACTCAGGCGAAGACCGTCAGGAAATGGAATATGCCCAAGAAACTTTGGTGGAGTTTGTGGAGGCGATTGCGGAAGTGCCCACGACGATTCCCGATCAGTTTCTTGAACTGACCAAAGGCCTCGATGGCGTTCCGCTGTTTGGGGATAAAGAACCCGATCTCTATGCACGCTCTCGACTGGACCGCTTAGCCGACGCGCGCATGCCCTGGTACCCGGGCGCGCAGTAACTACTCCGCCATTTTGGGAGCTTTTTTCTCCAGCACGATCTGGCCTTGCGCGTTCTTGCAGGTGTAACCCCAGCTCTGGAAGGCATTTGCTTTTTGGAAGGCTTTGCAAAGATCCCGGAGTGCTTCGCAAAGTGAAGCGCCACTGCTTTCTGCCGGAACGGAAGCAAGCCGTCCATCGGAAGGCACCCAGCAATCGTGGTAACCGCTCGTGTCGCCCGTGCAATCGGCAGTGCAGAATGAAATAAGCGGTTCCGTCTGCGGATTCAATAAGCGCTGCCCCGTTTCAGTGGGAACTTCGTAGCGACGCACGGGAGAGGCGGGCGTGACCCGTTTCGTATCACCAGTCTGCCCGGCCCGATCTCCACCCGCTGCCTTATGATCTCGGGAACTATTTGCAGCCCAAGCCGGCGCTGTCACAAGCGCTATTGTAAAAACCAACCGGAGCATCACGCCACCTCGGGTTTGGACCATTTGTTAAACCTCAAGAGCATCAATAGCCCAGGAAGCCCGATCAATCCGCAAAAAACGAAGTAAGTCGTCCAGCCCAGATTCAACGCTACGCTCCCGCTCAAAGACCCAAAGAAGATCCGCGGCACGCTCATGAAACTGGTGAGCAGCGCGTACTGAGTGGCGGTAAACCGGCGATCCGTCAGGAGCGCCATAAAGCCCACATACGCTGCCGTTCCCATCCCGCCGCAGAGGTTTTCAAAAGTCACAACGATGGTCAGCACGTCTAAGTGCGGGCTCGGCAAAACCGCGAGCCAAGAAAATCCGAGCGTCGAGACAATCTGTAGAATTCCGAAAACCCAAAGGCAGGAATGCAGCGGGTAGCGCACCAGGAATAGTCCCCCGATCGTCCCTCCAATAATCGTCGCCCAAAGGCCAAAGACCTTCGAGATCCCGGCAACCTGCAACTTCGTGTAACCCATCTGCTCATAGAAGGGACTAAACATCTCGCTCGCCATCTGATCGCCGATTTTGAAAAGCAAGATAAAGAGCAAGATCTCAAAGGCGTAACCGCGCTTGAGAAATTCCAAGAAAGGCTCGACGACAGCCTCTTTCAAATTACGTGGAGCCTTCACCTTGGCGGAGACAGACGGCGCAATAAGCGTCGCGATGACAGAAACAAGCATCGCAAGCCCCATGACCCGATAGGCAGTCGCCCAGCTGAAAAACTGTGCAAGTGCGAGCGCGCCGCCGCCGGCAACCAGCAAACCAATTCGATAGCCATTCACGCCAAAGGAAGCGCCCAAGCCCTGCTCTTCATCGTGAAGCACCTCGCGGCGGTAAGCATCGATGGCGATATCTTGGCTCGCACTCAGAAAAGCGACGAGCAGACATACGCCAGCGAGAGCAGCAAGATTTGTTTGCGGATCAAAAAAGGAAAACAGGCAAAGCGCAGCAGCAAGTGCTAACTGGAAAATCAAAATCCAGCCCCGCCGCCGATCCAAAAAGGGGGGTGCATAACGATCCAGAAGCGGAGCCCAAAGAAACTTCATCGAATAGGGCGTCTGCACGAGCGCAAAAGCTCCTATGGTAGCCAAGTTCACTTTGGCCTCGGCCATCCAAAACTTAAAGGTACCCCCCACAAGAAGCAGAGGAAGCCCCGAAGAGAATCCCAGCAGAAAGACAGCCAACATCCGCCGCGTACAAAGAGCCTTTAAGGTGTTCACCATCTCCTTAGTATAGTCCAAAAGGTGCCAATCTACTTCGGGGCCCCAAAGGCGCTGGGTGGCACCTAGCTCCGTAGGGGCCCCGAAGTAGATTGGCACCTTGCATTGCGGCATGGATGGGCGCACAGTAGTGGGCATGAGAACCGCTGCACTGCTCTTACTTGTTAGTTCTCCGCTTTGGGCTCTCACGGACTCTGCTTCGCAGATCCAAGTCGAAGGCCGCGCTTACTCCGAC
>JAIEOG010000064.1 GCA_019750655.1 bacterium | reverse complement strand
ATCTGGGCGTGGGGCGGGCTGTGGGTTCTGTCTTCGGAGCGCGTTTCAAAAACGCTCCGGATGGCGCGGGCAGCTACTGGACCAGCCAAGTCGCTCGCGGGGCCGTGGGACTCGCTGGCGGAGAGCTGGATCTCGTCGCCCTGGAGCAGCGGCTTCAAGACATCGGAAGAATGCACGACCGCTACCACGCTTTCGAAACCACTCCTTAGTATTTGTTTGGGGGATCAATGCCACGTCTTTTTTGGCTTCTCGCACTGGGGCTCTGCCAGTTTTCTAATGCCGCACAGTTTGGCAGCTGCCGCGAATTCGTCGCGCAAGCGGGAACGGATTACGACTATATCGTCGTCGGATCCGGCGCTGGCGGATCGGTTGTCGCCAGCCGCTTAACCCAGAAGGGCTTCCGCGTTCTCGTCGTAGAAGCAGGAGCGCCTGGTTATCCCATGGCAGCGCAGGCGCCTGCCCTGCATGGCGTGGGCTCTGAATTCGCGCCCATTGCGCTCGACTATGGCGTGCAGCATTTTGACTCGGCCGATCAGGCCCACCGCGATCCCAAGTTCGACTCTAAGCTAGCTGGAATTCTTTACCCTCGCGGCGAGGGGATCGGCGGCAGCACACTAGTCAATGCGATGATCTCCGTACGCCCGATGAAGGGAGATTTCGACGCCATCGCCCAGCTAACCGGCGATGCCTCCTGGAGCGATGCGAATATGCTGCGCTACTGGACGGAGCGCATAGAAAACAACCAGCACCGCCCCGTTTTGCGTGGCCTCCACCGGGTGGGCGGAGCTCTTGGACTGCCCTTCTTGCGCAACGTCGGGGGCCATGGATTCGATGGGTGGCTGCCCACATCCCAACCTGGTTGGGATGTGCTTTACGAAACGCTCGTAAAAGACGCGCAGCTCCGGCGGATTGTCCTCGCCGCAGAGAAAGCGACCAGGGGAAGAACCGGATCGATCTTCTCCCTCGCCCGCCGCGCTTCCACATTCTTCGACCCCAACGATTCCAGAGCCGTGAACCGCCGCGAGCAAGGACTCACGATTACACCGTTGGCAGTTTCCCAGGGCAGACGCCAAGGCCCGCGCAACCTTCTGCTGGGAACTCTGGCCGCGCACCCTCAAAGTTTGGATATCGTCACCGGCGCCTTGGTTGGAAAAGTCGTTTTTGAAGGTCCGGAAAACGAAGCCTCCGGCGTAGAAATCCATTTCCAAGAAAATGCCCTGGGCTCTGACGACGAACCCGCAGGGGAAAACCAAGGCACACTCACCGTACGCGCGAAGCGCGGAGTCGTTCTCGCGGCTGGCACTTTCGAAACGCCGAAGATCTTAAAACTCTCAGGCATCGGTCCTCGCGAGGAACTCGAGCGCTTCGACATTCCGGTACGAGCAGACCTTCCAGTCGGGGCGAATCTCCAAGACCGCTATGAAGTCTCAGTGATCTCGCAGATGCGAAATCCCTTTAAGGCGCTCGAAAAAGCTCGCTTTGCGACGGATTCCACTGACCCGGTTTTCAACTATTGGCGCACTTCCGGCAAAGGCCTGTATGCCACCAATGGAAGTCTCATTTCGATGATCGTGAAGTCCAACCCACGACTCGAACAGCCGGATCTTTACATCTTCGGCATCCCCGGTTCTTTCCCGGGTTACTACCAAGGCTACTCGGTGGATTCGACGCGCCGAAAAGACATCTTCAGCTGGGTGATTCTCAAAGCACGCAATGAAAACCGAGGCGGCAGCGTTTTACTGAGCTCCTCCGACCCCCGCGCGCAACCCGATATCCGCTTTCGCTATTTCCAGGAAGGCACCGACACGGCTGGATTGGACGAAGAAGCCGTAATGAATGGAGTGAAGTTCGTCCGCGAACTCAATCGCGCGATGGATGGGCATATTCTATCGGAGCTAGCACCGGGTACCGGCATAACGTCAGACGCGCAGATTCGCCAATGGGTCCGCGACACAGCCTGGGGACACCACGCTTCCAGCTCGGCATCCATTGGGCCCGTGACCAACAGCCGTTTGCGGCCTCACGGCACCAAAAAGCTTTACCTCGCCGACGCTTCCGTTTTCCCCAGAACACCGGGGTTCTTCATCGCAGTGCCGCTCTACATGATGGCGGAAAAAGCGGGTGATATGATCGCTGAGGACGGCGGTCAGGAGCCCTAAAAAAGAAAAGGCCGAGAGGCACTAGCCTCCCGGCCTTGGGTTTCCCGCTATCAATCGACGGTTAAGCCTTCGACAGTAGCGTCATTGTCTTCTTTAACCAGCTTCGTGCCGGCAATGCCTTCGAAGGACACCGTGCCTTGCACCCGAAGCTTCGTCTGCCCCGGTTCCGCAATATGGCTGCCGATCCGGATTCCATCGACCGGCACGTTCACCAGCCGCGTGACTCCTGTGAGCAGAACGTCCGACTCGTAGAAGACATTCAACGCTGCATTCGGGTCGAGCGCCATACAGCCGCTGTCCCCATAGTTCGTGAAGTCCCCGTCCGTGCAGATGCTGCCCGAGACGATACTACTATCGGCCATCGTCAAGTTCGACCGAGCGACCGAGACGCCACCATAGCGGACTTCCGTGTGCTCGAGGCTCACGTTCGAGCGCACCGTCGTATCGTTCGTGTCGACCAAGATTCCCATCCAGTTGCCAGCCTCCGGGAGAACCGCATTCCCATCGCCATTCGTATCGCCCCCTGCATCATCGCGCTGGCTGGTGAACAAGACTGGCTTGGCCGCAGTCCCACGGGCTTTCAGCACCGCCGAGTGCACTTTGAGAGTGCTGCCCAGCATCTTCACGACAGTTCCCTGTTCTACCGTCAGGCTTGAACCCGATTGCAGGTTCGCGCCGCCCACGAGGACATACGTGCGATCTGGCCCCAAGACTCCCTGAGCGCCATTGTAGTTGCCCAAGTCCAACGCGATGACAGGTTTTGCCGACGCTACACCCTGCTCCAAGTGAATCGCATTCAACTCCGGCAGCGGGTAGCCCGAGAGAACAGGCATCATAGAGTCCTCGATAACCGTCTCTTGGAACTGGATGCTGCGGTTCTGCTCCTGAGAGCGGAATGTGGCCGCTTCCCGTGCAAACGTCAGGTGCATGCCGACTTTACCGCCGCGGATTCTAACCTTGTCGAAAGCGATCTTCGGAACGCCTTGATCCGCGAAGATCTGCATCTCGCCCTGCTGGCGCAGCGGTACCTGCACAGAGCGCATCTCCAAGCTTCCAGGCAACTCCAGCTTCGAATCGCTCAGATTACTGCCTCGTTGCCCGAGGACCGTGCTACCAGAACTTCTGCCATCGATTTCCAATCGGCCTAGCTTGGCCAGACTGGTATTGAGCTCGAGGTAGTTCACACCTTCGAACCGCATCTTTTTGATGATGTCGGGAGGAAGCGATCCTTCCACGCGCAAGATCGGGCACTCACTTCCCTGGATAGTCAAAGCCCCCGCGGACAGCCGCGAAACGGCGGCGA
Source organism: bacterium (assembly GCA_019750655.1). Classification (GTDB taxonomy): domain Bacteria; phylum Bdellovibrionota; class FAC87; order UBA2466; family UBA2466; genus JAIEOG01. The sequence continues at coordinate 1,730 of JAIEOG010000064.1, read as the reverse complement.
TCTGGCCCTGAGAGGCATTCGATCCATTCAAGAGCAAGGTGCAAACACGCCGGCATTCCGACGTCGCGGGATCACGAGCTTCCCCGGCAACGCAACCATCCGCGCCGAGCTGGATTTCTGGCGTATCGGAATCCAGATCCCCGAAAGAAGAAAAGTCGAACGAGGACGGATCTCGATCGATCTGCCCAGGAAACTTCCCACACCCTGCAATCAGATAGGCCAGAGCGAATGCTCCACCTGTCAGTACGCGAAACGATCGATTTGTAGTTCTCATCTGGCCTCCTTGAGGGAATAGCCCCTCGCTGGAGTACCATTTCAAAGAAAGTGCCAACCTAAAGCCGCGAAAACGCAGCCTAAGATCCTCGCTTCTCTCGCTCTCGATTCAGCGGTGAGACTTCAACTGTGGGAATGCTTCTTTTTTGGAACTCTTTTCCATCCGCGGGTACGTCCGTCTGCGGACGAACGATCTTTGTATCTTGAGGGTTCTCGAAACCTTCACGCCGCTGGTTGGGTTTGTCTGCTTTCGCCATTTTTCCTCCTGCGGAAAGTTTGTGCAATCGGCACGCCACATGCAAAGTAAGGCGGGTATGAAACCTAAAGAAAACAAACTCGACCATACGGTGGGCCCGGGCGCCGATACCCTGAGTCCTCAAGAACTTAAAGAGGCGATCCATGAAGAGCGGGTCTGGCTAAGAGAGAACGGCGCTACTTCCGCCGTCACCGGAGGTCCCGTGGAGGACATGGAAGGCGTCCCCCTTCCCGCCGATATCCACCAAGGAACCCCGGCCCTCACTTGCGATTCCCCTTGATCCCTTTTGCAATACCCGTAGAGTCGCGCCCATGAAAACTCTCCCGCTACTGGTAGTATCAATGCTGAGCTTGTCTAATACGGGTCTCGCAAACCGTTGCATCCCGGCCGTGACTGGACAAGGCGGGGGCTCCGCTGTACCCGCCACGCTCGCTTTCGATGGTGGAACGACAGCTCTTGCGCCTCAAGGCAGTGAAGCGTTTGAGGTGTTCCAAACCGCCATGGGTTTTTACCAAGCGGGCCAGTTCGACCAATCCGTCAAAACGCTGTTGCGCCAAGACGCAATCCCTCTAATCCCGAGCCTTCGGATCGACATCCACCAGGGCGATCTTCAAGAGCATATGCAGGTTTTTGGATGGTTTGAGGGTGGAGGGGTGACGGGCCCTCTGTATGTCATGGGCCAGCTAGGCGTGCCGTTGGATTTTTACTCAGCCGAGGAAGGCGTCGCTTACGTTCCTTTCTTTGTGTTCCGGGATAAAGAAGCAAATCTCCCTCGCTTTGATCGGGAAGCGGCTTTGCGATTTTTCAGCACCGGCGGCAACTGGCATTACCCCGCGGGCACGCGCCCCCTCAATCCAGAAAACACCCGAGAGATGGCCTTCATAGCTCTGCAAGCGGCCATGATGCTCGAACAAAGCTGGCGCTGGATCCAACACAATGCCACTCCGGGGCGAATGTTTTACACGCCCGCAACCCGCGCGCTCGTCGCTTGGCTGGATAAGGAATTCGGAACGCAAACTTCTCTGGATGTGGCAAACGACTTCATCGCCGAACTCGATCTCACGACAGTGTTTTGCTACATCGGGGGCCGCTGGATACGCCCTGGGATGGTGGGAGATCGCGGGATCTACGACCATATTCCAGCTAACAGCACTATCACTCGAGGCGAATGGATTGACGCTCTGGCCGGGAGGCGTGTCCA
>JAIEOG010000316.1 GCA_019750655.1 bacterium | reverse complement strand
AAATGAGGTTTGGGTTCCAGGTTAGCTTCCAGCCCCGGCGGGTCGAGTTTCCGAGCGGGAAAGGGAGGTTTGGGTTCGTTGTTAATGTCGGGGTCGGTGTTTCGAGTCGCGCTTGCCATGATCTCTCCGTTGGCGGCGGAAAATTGCAAGGTGCATTCCAAGAAAATCAGGCTGGGGGTAAGGCCGGCTGTGCTTTGCTTTGCAGCAGTAGTGTTGCACGCGCTATCTGATTGCTTCGGCCCGGCGGATTTGGTAACGCCACCTCTTCTTTCGGATTATTAGGAGATTAACGTGGCAGGCTCTGCTTTAAAGCGCGCAGCTTTTCTTTTCTTATTTCTGGCCGGAACCGCACAAGCAAACAACGCGGACGGGAGCACCGGCGACGAAACCACCTGCATCTTCGTCATCGTTGAACCCGCAGATGCCCCAGAGGCCTTTTTCTCCGGCCTTTCCACACACAGCCGCGCCGATCTTTGGAAGGTGGCCCATGCCGGCCTTTTGCGCTTGCCCGTCAATCCGCAAGTCGCAGCCGAAGGGATAATGCTCGCGAACCTTCTCGGCGGCCCGGAACTTTCGGGTTTCCGTGACAGCTTCCGCGAGAAACTAAAATCCCTAGTCGGCCCCAAGCCGAAGATCTCCTCTGACGGAATGCTGATGCTTCTTGAACAGGTGGACTTTCTCCAAGCAACGGACCGCGCCACCGCGCGCCTGCTTTTCGAATACATGCTCTTTTTGGACAAAACCCACCCAGCCGTCGCAGAAGCCGCGGATCGCTTAGGGGACTTACAAGCCCTCACGGCACTCGGCAGTGATCTTGCGCAGGAAGCTCAAACGGCCTTCGAAGCCGATCCCAACGGACTGGTTGCGCCCACTCTTTTCCGAGCTGCTGCAGATGCACTGGGACGGCTCGGGCAGATTCCGATCGCTCAAGCGTTTTTGAAAAACATCGTACGGCTGATGGGATCGGAACAGTGCTTGGCTGCGCCGGGCGGTGGATCTGCCTGCAGCGAGCGGATTTTGACAGCGCTCTTTGCCGCGTCCGCGCAGGGGCAGCGCTCCGCGGGCCGCAACACAGGAAGTGAAACGAACGTCCGCTATAGCCTCGGCCAGCACCAGCAAGAGCAGATCGCTTTCATCGGCCAAGCCGCCGAGCGGTTCTTCTCCCGCTCCCAGAGCGTGACCTATGAAGAAATGGAAGCCGTTCTTTCCGCGCTAAGAGCCGCGGGTGATGTAGACCGCATCCACAAGCTCGCGAAAAACTTCCTTGCCGTTGCGAGCCAAGCGGCTTCGGAACAGCCTGCGGATGTCATGCCGAATATCGGGCTGATTTGGGGATCTCCTATCGATCCCTATATTTTCGCTTTTGAATTTTCCACGGCCATTGGCGACAACCGCGCGGCTTCAGAGGCGCTCGATGCCTTGATGGCTGCTATTCCGGTGGACTCTGAGCTCGATGCCCACTACAGAGCGACACTCGCTCTCCGTTGCAACAACCTCGGTGTCTTGGATCAGCTATTGGAAATGACCTGGGACAAACATTGGGAAGAAACGCACGCATGGCTCGAGAAACGGCTCGCAAGCCCACCGCAGGAACTGCCGGAAGTGAAAAAGCGCCCTATCGCGGAGCTTCCTATGACCGCGCATAACTTCCGGGATATGGCGTTACTGACCCTCGCCGCTACCACCGCAGTGCCCGAGCACCACCGGGCTTCCTACGTCGATGCGGCAGCTCACGAAATGGCAGATGCGATTCGAGTAAAAGGATCGCTGCTCGACGAACGATTGGATGGCGCGATGGCGTTCGGTCTCCGAGCTCGCCATGTGGGCGCTGTACGGCGATCTTTGGAGCGATCTTTAGCGCAACACCAGAGCGATGGTCCGTTCTTCCAACGCGACAGCCATTACCGTCGGTCGCTGAAAGCGGCACTGGCAATTGCCGCGATCGAGCAGAATCTCGAAGCGCCCGCGAAACCCTGATTTTTTAGGTGATAATCTCTTTTCTCAGTTTCCGTTCCATGTTACGGAACCTGCTTTGTTCACCCCTGAAAAGGAGTTTCGAAATAAGAACCCTGCGATCCGTGTTTCTTTTTTCGGCGCTACTCGCCGGCTTCGCTCCTCGAACGGCGTTCGCCCAAGTGGACCTGGAGTCCCCTCCGCAACTCGACGCCGAATGCGTTGAAACCCTTTTGGTGGAAGGCGCCCCTCAACCCGCGCGCTTCAAGCGCATGCTGAACTACATCCGCAATGCCAGCCCGAAACAAATCGTTTTGCAAACCGCGGGTCTGTGCACGGTCGCTACTGTAGGCGTTTACGCCTGCAAAGCTTTCTTGAGCGATTCGCATGCCCTCGCCACCGTTTCCGGTCTGGGCCTCGTCTACTTCATCGTGGAAGGCTTGAAGCTGATGCTGGGACCTCAGTGGGATTATGCGCAGCAGGAGAAAATCCGGCTCTCGTACGCGGGGCAACATCTCTATGTGCAATCCGCCACCGGCCGACGCGCTCGCGTCGGAATCTTGGGCGACCGGCGCGCTCCGGATATCGCCAACGACGTGCGCGGCCGCCTCAATGAACGCCAGCAAATGAGCATGGACCGCATCGGCAGCATCGAAACTTACATGAACTGGTTGGGCCGTTGGGTCCCCGACGACGTCAAAGCCGGTGAGTTTGACCGCGCTGCCGACTTACTCGTTTCCAATATTCTCTCGATGTCCTACTTGCGCGAGGAAGTCCTGGTTCTCTCTCAAAAGGACCATAACCAACCCGTGCTCCGCGAGCTTTGCTTGGCCCCTGCTTATGCCGTGCTTTTCATGCCCCTCATCCGGCACTTCGAAAACCAGCCAGAGGACCTGCAAAAATTTGAGGAAGCGGTTCAGTTCGCGATCGACCGAATGGCAGAAGCTTTCCCGACGGTATTTGGGCACTACAGCTTGGGGATGCGTATCTTCTTCGATGAATGGATGAGTGAGAGCTTACGCATGCATAAACAGGAATTCAAAGTCCTGTTCCCGCCCCCCGGGAAGTGATGCGGATCACCACGCTTGGTGCAAAACTCAACATTCAATTTGCCGCTTTTTCCAGCACCATTCCCATGAGTTCCGCCTGCCCTCGGGAATAACCGCGCCGGTAGGCCTGCTCGGGGGGGGTGGGCCTTTGAATGGCTTCTTCCTGGAGGATCTTCCAAGGACGCTGGGGATCCTGTTGGAGGAGCCACTTCATGGTCCGGTTTTCCAACGCATGGAAGAACTTTGGGTATTGGTCTTCGGGGAGATACTGGTGCACGTCCTCAATTTGGCCAGGCATTGTCGCCAGCGTCGGGTGCTTTTCCCACTTGGCGTAGTCCCTTCGGTACTTGGACGGAAAGCCTTTGAACATCCCGTTCCAGGGGGTCCCATAGGTGATAAACAGACGCGCTCCGGGCAAAGAGATATCCCAGATTGTCCCTACCGTTTCTAAGAGCTCCGAAGCCCGTTTAAAGTGCGCCGCTTGGAAGTACCCGGTGCCAATGATGGGGAAGAAAGCCTTTAATTTCTCGAGATCTACCCCGTGGGGAAACCACCCGGGAAGGAACTCAAACAGGGGGTTGCTTTCGGGCATCGGCAGGTGCGACGTCGCGTAGTGCAAATGCTGGTCTTCCGCATCGTTGATGAGTACGGAGCCGCCGCGCTCCACAATCCGCTTACTGACGTGTGCCATCCCGGAAGCGATTTCAAAAACCCAACGTTGCTCGGTAAAGGACGTGCCTGTTTTGATTGCTTGCGTCGCTCCCCACTCCACAAATGCCTCGGTGATAACGTTGGGGCGCGGATCGATTTTCCCATGGCCGTTTAAAGTAGCAATACGGCCATAGGCGTCGGCTGGGGGAAGCGTCGTCGGCTTCTGCACCAGGGTCGTCACTAAAGCGAGGCCTATAATTGCTGCAGCACACATCAAGCAGCTCCTAAAACTCGGGGGACCTTACCAGCATTAGCAATACTCAGACCAGGGCTAACCACACTCGGGCACGGATTCTGCAAAGGTCTGTTCGGAAGGCACTCTAAGGACTTGTGGTTGAGTCATCTACAATTTTAGTGAACTGGGCCCCCGGGCTTCTTCTCTTCGCAGCAGGGGCAGCCCTTACCGCGGTGCTCGCGATCGTCCTCGCACGCCTGGACAAACGCAAGCAGACAGAACTGCTAAACCGCATCCTGCAACGTAACGCAGACCAGCGCAAAGAAGCTGAAACCGGCCGCCGCCTCGCAGAGGAAAAGTTCCGCTCCATTTTCGAAAACGCCGTCGAGGGGATTATCCAAACCTCGCCGCACGGCGCGTTCCTAACGGCCAACCCGGCCTTCGCACGGATGCTCGGCTACCGCTCTCCGCAGGAACTGCTCTCGAAAGTCAGCAATATCTCTGAGCAGATCTACGTTCACTCCCACGACCGCGACGAATTCAAACGCCGCGTCGAGCGCGACGGCGTCGCCAAAATGGAATACGAAGCGTGGCGCAAGAACCGCACAATCGTTTGGCTATCGGTGAGCGCTCGCGCGGTCAAAAAACCGAGCGGTGAAATCGCGTATTACGAATCGATTGCCGAAGACGTCACCGACAGAAAACGCACTGAAAATGCCCTGCGGGAGAACCGCGAACGCCTGCAAGCTGCTTTGAATGCGTCTCAAACGGGGACTTTCCGTTGGAGAATTCCAGAAGGCGTGCTGGAGTGCGATGAATCGCTCTCGGGTTTTACGGGGCTAGCCTGTAGCAACCGCGCACTGCCTTTTACGGAGTTCGCCGACTCGTTCCACCTCGACGACGCGGAAACGACACTCACCACACTCAAAGAAAGCGCGCGTTCGCTCCGAGACTTGGATGTGGAATTTCGCCTGCTCCAGGGGGCTCTTAAAAACAAATTCATCTGGGTTTCTGTGAAGGGGAAAGTTTTCGGCGATGTCGATGGCCACCCGCTCTACATGACGGGCGCCATCACCGACATCACGGCGCGCAAACAAGCCGAAGAGTCCCTGCGTTGCAGTGAAGAGCGTTACCGCTCTCTCATTGCCGCTACGAGCTCCGTGATTTGGACTGCCAATGCCGAAGGCGAATTCACGGCCCCCCAGCATTCCTGGAGCCGGTACACAGGCCAGCCTTGGGAAGAGCACCGCGGGTGGGGTTGGCTTAAAATGTTTGCTCCCGGGGATGAAGAACAAGC
>JAIEOG010000147.1 GCA_019750655.1 bacterium | reverse complement strand
AAGCCCCAGTTCTGTGGAACCGCCGAAAGGCGCCGCCGAAACGGAGCTGAAGCTAGAGAGAAGTATCAGGAAGCAAATCGCGTTGCGCATGGGCAGGGATTATGTCCCTGAATCCCGTGCGGGTAAAGGCCCGGCTGGTTGGGACCGGTTTGCTTCGGCCGGCGGGGTTTGGTATGAGCGAAACATGGCTCTCGACCCAATGGAAAAAGACCGCCTGCGCAAGCAAATGGCCACCCGGATGCATGTCATCTTGGAAGGGGGCAAGTCCGTCCAGTGTGTGAGCGGGCATTATTACGAAGAGCCGGCTTTCTGCGACCTCTGCCAGCAGCGCCATGTGCAAGAGCAAGTGGTCATCCGCAACCGTGCCAATAAGAACTTCCACGTGGCGACCGCTTGTCTTCGCGAGATGGTGCGCTTCCAAGTCACCGATGCGGAAGGCTTTGCAAAATGGCTCGAGAAGATGAAAGATCTCCGAGCGGATTTCGAAGGGCGCAAGGCCGAGCTTCAGCAACGCCAACAAGAAGAGCGCTCTCGCTTAGAAAAGAAAGTCATCGTCCGCAAGCGTGACGTATGAAAATCGAAACCATCGCTATTGGGGATGAGCTCTTAACAGGGCGCACCGCCGATACGAACAGCGCGTATGTTGCTGGTGAGCTTTTCTCACGCGGTGCGCGGCTCGAACGCACGCAAACGGTTTTAGACGACGCTGCGGACATTGTGTCGGCGATAAAGCGCTCCAGTGAAAGCGCCGATTTCGTCGTTTGCTTCGGTGGCCTTGGGCCCACCTCGGACGACAAGACGGCGGCCGTGATTGCCCAGCTCCTGGGAACTTCACTCGTCCAAGATTCCTTCTCTCTTAAGCGTTTGGAAGAATATGCACTCAAGCGCAAGCGTGTGATCACGGAGCCCATGCTCAAGCAGGTGCTCTACCCACAAGGGACGCAGCCCTTGCCCAACCTCGTAGGCATGGCTCCGGGCTTTGCCTGCCAGATTGGCCAAGCGCATTTCTTTTTCCTTCCCGGCGTTCCTTCCGAGATGAAGGGCATGTTTGCGGATTCGGTTTTACCGAAGATCGAAGCGGCACTGCGCAAGAGCGGCACCGAGCGGCTTTTTACTTCGAGCTGGAAGCTGATTGGGATTCCGGAGTCGGAGCTCCAACGGCGCATGGACGCCATTGAGTCTGAGCTGCCGAAAAATGCCTGGCTGGGTTACCGCACGCGCTACCCCGAGAATCACCTAACGCTTTATTGGCGTGCGTTGGAAGATCCAGGCGCGGCGAAGCACGCTTTCGTAGAACGCGTGCGAGGCCTCGTGAAAGACTTCTGTTACACCGAGACCGATGTCGAAATCGAAAACCTCGTGCTCGAACGCTTGAAGTCCCAAGGCCTGCATTTGGCGCTCGCGGAATCTTGCACCGGCGGCTTAACCGCGCAGCGCCTGACCAAGGTTAGTGGAAGTTCAGAGGCCTTTTGGGGATCGGCCGTGGTCTACCAGGTGGCGGCCAAGGGCGTTTTGCTCGGGGTGCACCTGCCCAATGAGCAAGCGGCGGTTTCGGCGGAGGCTTCTATGCTCCTTGCCGAAGCATTGAAAGCCAAGAGTGGGGCTGCGGTTTGTGCTGCGGTCACGGGCTATAGCGGCCCGGGAGGCGGGACGGAGTCGGATCCCGTCGGGACGTTTTACTTGCACCTGATTACGCCGCGAGCGGCGATCGCTCGGCGGATTTCTCACCCAGGGTTGAACCGCGAAGCGAATCAATGGGGCGCCGCGACCTACCTGCTTTGCGAGATCTACGCGGCTCTAAACGAAGAGAAATAAAAAAAAGCCGGAAGGCTAGAGCCTCCCGGCTTTGAAAGAATCTTCGCTAAATTACTCTTCTGCGCCGTGGCTGGCAGAAGCGCCTGCGCCGGTAAGACCGGAACCGACGGAGAAAAGCGAAGGCGTTTCGCTGCGCTGAAACGGGCTAGCGTAAGCCGAAGTAGAAGCTGCAGTCGCTTTTTTAGGAGCGGCTTTTTTCGCAGCAGCTTTTTTCTTCGGGGCCGCTTTTTTGGCGGCTTTCTTACGGCCACCGGCTTTTTTCGCCGCTTTCTTGGCCTTTTTCGCTTTTTTCGCGGGTTTTTTCTTTTTGGCCGCAGATTTTTTCGCGGATTTTTTCTTTGCCGCTTTTTTTGCTTTTTTCTTCTTAGCCATTTCTTCCTCCTGGAAACTTTTTTCTACCGACGATAGCCCGAGATAGCATAGTTCCTGGAAATCGGGCAAACGTTTTAAATTAAATCAGAATTTGAAATTCTTTGTGTTGCAAAGATTGCAGAAAGAGTTTATCCAATTAATATATCTCGTAGTTTTCTTCATTAATTTTTAGTCGGAACGAAAAAAAGGGCTTTAAGGCTTCGTAGGCAAGTTCAACTGGCATGGGGGGGGACTTATGGCCAGAGTAGCTAAACCTAGACGGGAGAAATCCGCGTCTAAGTCGAAGGCATCGGTGCGCAAGGTCGTTGAGAAGACCTTGACACCTCGGGTAAAAGTGGAAGCAGCGCCGAAGGCAGCAGCTCCTATTTCCGAATCGCAGGGCTCCGCGTCATCCAAGAAGGTCTCTCAGAAGTTCCTCGAGGCCATGGAGAAGCGCAAGGCCCAAGGCGGTTGGGGCGCCAAGAAAACTTCTCCGTTTGGGCGTCCGGTGCGCCGGGGCCGTCGGCCCCGCGCGAGCAATACCGAATACACACCGGAAAACAGCAACAACGAAGAAGCGTACGTGCTGGAAAATGAGTACGACCGCCACGAGCATGACACGGGCGTACAACAAAACCCACGTACTGGCGGCGATGACGCTGGGTTCAGTCTCGACCGGTTCGACGATTTCGACGAAGAGTTGAATTTCGATCGATAACGAGTTGAGATAGTCCCATGGCAAAGCAACCGGCGCAGGAGCGCTTCCCCGAATTACGTGAATTCATTAAGGGGAACGACCAGCGAGTTTCAGACTTCTGCGCCTGTCTTTTGCCCGCCGATCAGTTCCGCCAGGAGCTGGTTCTCGAAATTTTCCGAGAATTCGGCGAGGACTACCGCGCCCAAGCTGCCGCGCCACAAGAAGGCGCTGCTCCTGATGCACTTCTCGTCACGCTGTTCCAAATCGCGTGGAAGCACGTGCAGCAATCCCAAAGCCACGCTTATTTTCCGATGGTCACGGGCCGCGACACTCGTATCTTGCAAGAGCTCGACGCGAACCTGCTTGCAGCGCAGCCGCTCTACGAAAAAACGCGCGAACGCCTGCTAAGGGTCGATCCGGAGTTGCGGGCCACCGTAGTGCTGCGCGACATTTTAGGTTTCACCGATGAGCAATCGGCTGCCGTCCTGGGTTTGCGTTGGGGTGTTTACCGCCACCGCTTGCACCGTGGCCGTCTCGATTTCAAAGATGCGTTGAAGGGGCTTCCCCGAGGCGCTGCCGAAAACACCGCTTCAGCGTAGGAGCAAAATGGTCGTCACCTGTTTTTTTTGCCAGAGCATGCTGTCTGATTTCTTAGAGCAGCTGCTGCCCGCTGCTCGGCATGACGAAGTCGCACGCCATCTCGACACATGCCCTGCTTGCAATGCCGTCCGCGGTGAGCTTCAGGACACCTTACGCGTTGCCGGCGCCTTCGCATTCCCCACTTTGACTCACGAAACGGCTCTCCGGATCACCGAAGCCTGCCATGCGGGCACGCGGCGTGTTTCGTTTGCGAAAGCCTCGCGTGTGTTTTTGGTCGCTGCAGTGCCTCTGGCACTGCTGGTGACGACAGCGTTGGTTTTTCCCCGCGCCTTTCCTTGGCTCGAGCGGTTTAAAGACGCCGCTAGCGAAGCGAAGTTTGCTCGCTACTTCCCGCTAGTGAACGGAGCCGGAGAAGTTATCGAAGAACACGCAAACTGGCTTCACGCCCGAGAACCTGCTATGCGCAGTCTGTGGGAAGAGGGGGGAATAACCCCCGAAGAGTTCGAAAAGAACTTCACAGGGAAACCGAATACCGGGGAAGAAACGAAGTAGCGTGAAGTTAGCGCTGGGCCAAATCAACCCAACCATCGGCGATTGCGCCGGAAATGCCCGCTTGGTCTTAGAAGCCGCGCATAAAGCCGCAGCCGCTGGGGCTGAGATCCTGGTGCTTCCGGAGCTCACGCTCACGGGCTACCCGCCCCAAGACTTGCTCGACCTCCCCGCCTTTCACCTGGAAATCCAGAGCGCTTTGCAGACGGTCGCGGCCCAAGCGCCGCTGACGACGTTGGTCGGCTTTGCCGAGACCAACCCAAGCCGCGTAGGTAAACCGTTTTTCAATTCCGCAGCGCTGATTCGCCAAGGCAAGGTCGAGGCGGTTTATCGCAAACAGCTTTTGCCCTACTACGGCGTGTTTGACGACAATCGGTACTTCGAAAGTGGCCAGCAGCCGTGTGTCTTTGAACAGGGCGGCGTCCGTTTTGGCATCACGATCTGCGAGGACATTTGGAACCAAGAAGCTTTCAACCCGCGGCTTTATGCGAAAGATCCTTTGGCGGACCTCGCGGAGCAGAATTGTGCATGGGTGCTCAATCTCTCGGCGTCACCCTTCGAACTTGGAAAGCCTGCGAAGCGTTTGGCGTTGGGAAAACACATCGCCAAGAAATACGGCTTTGGACTCGCACTCTGTAACCAAGCTTCGGCCGTGGATGATCTGATTTTCGACGGCGGGAGTTTTGCCATCGATTCTCGAGGGGAAGTTCTCGCACGGGCAGTCTGCTTCGAGAGCGCGGTTTGTGTTTCCGATCTGAAACAACCTTCCGCTCCAGCGCAGTGGCCGGAATCCGAATCTGCCTGGTTAGCCGATGCCCTGGCATTGGGAATCCGAGACTACGCGCGCAAAAACGGCGCCTCCCGCGTTTGCCTAGGGTTGAGCGGGGGAGTGGATAGCAGCGTCGTCGCAGCGCTCGCGGTGCGGGCTTTGGGCCCTCAGGCTGTGCATGGCGTTTTGCTCCCGACCCGTTTTACGTCGGCAGCGAGCAACGAAGACGCTTTAGCGCTCGCGAAGGCTTTGGGAGTCAAAGCCGAGATCTTCAATCTCGATCCACTTTTCGAAGAAGCTAAACGCACCTTGGCTGCGGGCGGCTCCGTCGAAGGCCTGGTCGCGGAGAACATTCAACCCCGCTTGCGCATGGCCGTCTTAATGGCGGTC
>JAIEOG010000184.1 GCA_019750655.1 bacterium | reverse complement strand
AGTCAAAAACAGGAGGAGTGGAGCGCTCGCGGCCCTTACTCGCCGAGTGCGGTTCGAGCTCGACGGTCAGTGGGGACGTAATCGTTTGTTCTGCGAGTTCGCCCACGCGCAATGTAGGCAGCCGTGCTGCGCGCGGGTCCGGAGCGATTAAGACTGCTGTAACCGCGAAACAGAATAACGTCGTGAAAGCGAAGAGAGGCCAGCGGCGGAGAGAATCAGAGTCCGAGGGCCCGAGTTGTCCTTGCGGAACGCGGCCTTCAAAAGTGCGGGAGAGCCAGGCGAAGACACGCGTGCTCGTTTCTCGAACGCGTCGGCCGATTGTTACACGCCACTTCACCCGCGGAGATCCTCCTGAATTCTTATCGGAAACTCCGTGCTGAGTGCGCAGGGAATTCGGTAGGTGGAATCGCTTTTGGTGCAGGGCGTTAGTGTGTGGAAAAACAAAGGGAAAAAACACCGCCCGAAGAAAACTTCGAAACGGTGCCTTTTCCCTTAGACTTCACTAAGACTTCGACTTCAAAACTGAGTTCTTTTCTCCGGAGCGGGCGGGTATTCGTACCCTTCGTCCTCGAATTCTTGGTCTGCCGCGTCATCTTCTTCCGAAGATTTTTTTTGTGGTGGTGTTTTTACCGGCGCTTTTTCTTGCTGGCCAGCTTTCGGAGCAGACTTGGTCTTGGGTTGCGCAGATTCGCCATTGAGCGAAATAAACGAGAAGGCCAACACCAAGAAAGCCGCAAACACGTTCATACCTCTAGGATAGGCGTGTTTTCGACGGGAGGCAAACCGGTGGTGACTCAGAGAGTCATCAGAGATCGAAAGAATAGATGAAAAGCGTGGACGTTGCGACGCCGAGAGAATCGGCGAGTAGATCCCCACCATCCAAACGACGATCTTTACGAGCCATGCTGTCGGCGACTTCGATGGCGAAGCCCACAACGAGCGTCGTCACGACACCCAAAACGACGGCGTCGAAACGATCGCGTTTGTCGATGCGGAAAAGCTGTTTGGAAATTCCGTAAGTCGCCGTCATGAGCGCGAAGCTCATCCCGAAATGGGCAAACTTATCCGTTCCGATTTCAGCGCGGGCGGGCTGGGCCAGCAGGCTGAATACTAAGAGCAATTTCAGAATACGCATTACGGCGCTCCCTCGGAGCTGGACGTTGCAGGCCACATGCCAGTGCCTACTTAGCCTTTACGAAGTACTTCTGAAGGGCTTCGGCCGTAAGGTTCCCCGTGTCGGGGATGACCAGGGTTCCGTCATTGTGCCCATTTCTGCCACGGGCGGTAGTGACGTCGGGAGAGACGAGAACCATCGAGAAGCGTGGCGCGAGCCGGTAGCCCTTTTTTCCAAGGGCGATAAGGCGGTCATAGGTATCTAGGAGTGCCGCGCGGTCGGTGGTGTTGTAGGCGACGGCGCGGGAGATCCCCAAAGCATCCATCACCTCGCAGCGCTTTTTTGCCTCAATGGCCCGGTGTTGAGTCCACTGCTCTCGTGTGGGGACGGCGGCGAGTGTCGCTTCCCAATCTTTGGTGGATGCCTTTGCGGGGAGCATGGTCATCTTCGCCGTCACGAGGGGTTTATCTTTTGGCAACACCCAGACTTTTTCGCCTTTCGGGTATTTGCGCACGAGTGGATCGAGAGAAGCCAGGGTGCGCGAACGATCGGCCGCGTTGCTAGCGCTAATTTCAATGTCGAGGCCCGTGGTGGCTTTTAAACGCGAGAGCGCCGAAAGATAATCCGTTTCTGCTTTCTGAGCCGCACGATCCGCAGAGGTGAGAGGGTGCGCGGATTTTGCGTCGGTAGGCCACTGCTGTGGATTCCCGCGGTCTAAGTGTAGCAGTTGTTGGGAGCTGACGTAGAGTGAACCGTCCGTCACCAAGATGCCGCGTACTTTACGGTCTGAAAGATCCACGGAGTTTAAAAAATTTTCCACTGCTGGGAGGTTTTTCGCCGGATCGGAAAAGGCGTCAAAGCGAACTTCCACACCATGCTTTGCTTGTAGTTCAAGAGTGCGTCTATCGATTTCTCGTTGGGCTGCGAAACGCGTTTCTGCACTCGGCACCGATGACAGGTACTGTGCTAGCTGCCCCGGACGCAAAGCGAGTTCCGGGTTGATGGTCATGCGCCCGCTCTTATCGGGACCCTGGAATGCAGTCTTCGCGTGGCGGGAGAAGACGATCGACTCGATGCCTTTGTCCGTGGACAAAATCCCCTCGCTGCTCAGTTTTTCAAGGTCCTGCAGCAACGGAAGTTCGGAAGCTACGAGGTCGCGAAAGCTCGCCATTTCTTTTTTGCGCTGGTCGGAAGTCATTCCCGCGGTGAGGTAGGGCTCTGCGTTTCCTGAGAAACGGACTCCACCGGGCATACGGCATTCGATGCGGACAACCTCTTTGCGAAATCTTTCACCGGTCAGGGCCTCTTCAGCAACGGGGTGGCCGTTCAGCATGAAAACATGCGCGGCTAAGGCACTTGTGCCAGCTGCCAAGAAACTGAAAAGGGTGAAAACAGCGCGCATCGAATCTCCGGGGTGCGAGCCTTATTTTAACACCGTCTCAACGGTCCGGGCGAGCGGAGTGAAAGGTGACGGATTGTTTATTATGCGACCCTTTTAGCCTGAAGCACTCCGATCTAGAGGGGCGTAATAAAAAAAAGGGAAAGCCGTGGCCGGCTTTCCCCTCCCATGGAGAACCCTTTTAGTTTGTCGGTTCGTCATCGACCGACATCGGATCTCCGCCCGCCGCTTTGATAGCGTCGTTCACCTTACCGAGTTGAATGAGATCTGGCGGAGTCGGTACGTCGCCTTGTGGGACGAACACATACGTGTTTGCCGGCGTCACCAGGTCTAACACTGCTTTGAAAGGCAGGTTGATGTTGTCCTGATTGACGAAGCCTTCCATCTCGACAGCCGCATTACCCAGATTCTCGTAGTGGTTCACCACGATATCGGAATCCTGCAGCTGGTACGCCTCTCCGATTTGATCCGACACGAGTTGTACGATTTGCGCCGTCATGTTCGTCATCGCCGTGCGGAACCCGCATTGCAGGGTCGCGTTCAAGGCACTCATATCCGTGCCGAGGTCGCGGATCTGCTCTGTCGGGTAGAAGCCACGGGCGTATTGGAACGCGGTGACGGGGCAGTTGTCATACTCGCCGCCATACCACTGCCGGTAGTAGTCCACGTCGACATCCGGTGCGTACATCCAGTTTGCAATTGGATAGTAAAAGTACGCGCTGATGTTATACGCGGGCCGAACCGGGTAGTAGTAGCCGCCACAGAAACCGTGTTGGAACCAGTTGCTGTAGTGGAACCGGTACGCATCGGAAGCGTAGAACGAACCACACACATTGTACCGGTTGCGCAGGTACGAGTTTGCGTTGTGGTTACCGTCGTAACTCCGCTGCCAATTCGCCAAGCGCTGATTGCTTGCCATCGAATACCGAACCCCTAACGCGCGGTTATGCGCATTCGTCAGGTTATCTCGAGTGATTTTCCGCTCGAGATGGCTGGGATTCTGGTGCGTTACTCGGTGTGCCGGGTAAGTCTTTTGAGGTGTCCGGCCCGGGTTCACGCCAATAGGCCGTCCACCGGCATGGTGTCCACCGCCGGGTGTCCCGCCGTGTTGGCCGCCACCAGGAGTTCCGCCACCATGGTGCTGGCCGCCACCCGGAGTTCCGCCTCCGCCGTGGTTACCGCCACCAGGAGTTCCACCTCCGCCGTGATTACCGCCACCAGGAGTTCCGCCTCCGCCGTGATTACCGCCACCAGGAGTTCCGCCTCCACCGTGGTTACCGCCACCAGGAGTTCCGCCTCCACCGTGGTTACCGCCACCAGGAGAGCCGCCACCGTGGTGCTGGCCTCC
Source organism: bacterium (assembly GCA_019750655.1). GTDB lineage: Bacteria > Bdellovibrionota > FAC87 > UBA2466 > UBA2466 > JAIEOG01. The sequence goes on along the minus strand of JAIEOG010000184.1, from coordinate 1,249 downwards.
ACCGGGAGATCCGCCGCCATGGTTACCGCCACCCGGTGCGCCTCCACCATGGTGTCCGCCGCCTGGCGCTCCACCACCGTGGCTCGGGGCTCCGCCCCCGCCGTGCCCACCACCGCCTCCTCCGCCGTGGCCTCCGCCACCATGAGGAGCGGCATATGCGCTCAACGAGGTCGTACTAAGCAGCAACGCTGCGAACCCGGATAACGCGAGTCTGGGAACTGTAATCTTGGTCATCTGGAGATCCCCTATTTGGTCGGGCGCAACCCATCGCGCCCCGGATCTCCAGATGTACGCCTGGGGGGTGGGGGTGTCATAGGACGGGGCGGTGTGGCAGGCTGGGCAATTCAGAAGGAATCTATCTAGGGTAGGAGCTCGCCAATTCTTCCGTGGATCGGATCAAGGCGCTGAGCATTTTTCCAATTTCTCCCAGAGCAGGAAACAGATGTTCGTACTCTTCGGAGGTGATCTTGCTCCGCCGCAGTAGAATTTGCAGAAGTGCGGCGCATTCAAATACGGACCCGCGAGCGGCCAAAAGAAGGTTTCTCTTTTCAGCTTTATGCCATCTGCCATTCGCCTCGGCGATATTGAGTGAAATCGACATCGCTGCACGTGAGAGTTGGTCGCGTTGGGCCGCAGTTATCTTTCGTTTCCGGTCGTTCAGTATGTTTTCACTGAAGTCGATCCAGCAGAGTGACTTTTGATAGACAGTGAGTTTCTCGAAAGAGAATTCCATTGCTGCGGAATAGCAGTTTCGAGGCGGATGACAACTAGGGGTGGGGAGCGCGAAGTTGGTAGAGTTGGTGGTCGATTGTAGATAGAGGGAAATTTTGCTTCAGCGGCCGGCAGCTTCGTTCCGCTTACCAACCATCAACCAACAGCTATCAACTAAATTTTGCGTCAGCAAAATTTCGGGGTGACAGGATTTGAACCTGCGACCTCTTCGTCCCGAACGAAGCGCGCTAGCCACCTGCGCTACACCCCGACATTTGAGAGGGCGAAACTAACCTGAGATCGGGGACTAAGAAAGATTTTTTTGTAAAGCCGTCCCGCAGCGGCGGCAGTGTGTGAGGGCGTGGAAAATCTGGTTTGAGTTGAGGGCGAGGCAGCTGGGGCAGACGCGGATTAAGCGCGAATTCAGGTAACCGATGAAGGCGACGATCGGCAAAAAGAACCAGACATCTGCCAATGGCGCGCCGAGAATTCCCAACGCTAAAACAAAAGAGAGGGCGGTTGCGTAGACCACCCAAAC
>JAIEOG010000062.1 GCA_019750655.1 bacterium | reverse complement strand
AATCGTAGCTGGTCTTCTTCTTGTATTTCACCGTCGTGCCGTCAGCTCGTTTCTCGGTGACGTAGTCACCGGAATCCTTGGCACTGACAGTCCGCGCAGCTTGGGCCTTTTTCTTGGCCAGAGCCGGAGTACCGACCAGCAAAACTACCAATCCTGCTAAAAATACGCTTTTCATGCCGCCCTCTATTTTAGCGCCATTTGCGTAACGACTCGTGCGCTTTTGCGGATTCCTTGCCACCCAACTGGATGTAACGCGTCATCAGCTGCGTCGCCTCTTCGCGCTTCCCGAGGCGGTTCCCCAGAAGCAGCGAGTCGTTGTACAAAACCGAAATCGCGCGCGCGTTGTCGTCAATGAAGTTTGCATAGGCCTTGTGCGCGTCTTCAAACTTGCCTTGGCCTTCGAGGGCCACACCTAATCCAAGGGCGGCGTCTTCAAACTCTCCATCGAGGTCCAGGGCTTTGCGGAACGCCTTTTCAGCATCCGCGTAGCTGCGGCTCTCAAGGTACAAAGCACCCAAGTTGGCAAATGGCGCCGGCGAAGGCGGATCGGCCTTGGTCGCCTTTTCAAAGTACTCAATGGCTAGGTCGCGATTCTTCTCGCCGAGCACAATCATGCCCAAGTTGTTGTAGAGCAGCGACTTCCATTCGAAGCCCGGGTCTTTTTCCAGCTGTGCGAAGAAGAACTTCGCAAGTTCCAGCTTCTTCGCTCGTACGTAGTGCACGCCGAGGATAAAGGCAGCCCGCTTTTCCTTCGGATTATCCGCCAGAAACTGCTTCATTTTGCCTTCGGCTTCAGCGCCACGGCCGCCGGCATCCACCACCGAGAGATACTCAAGGTACTTTTCCGTGTCCTTAGGATCCGGAACAGCACCGTCCCATTGGCGCAGACGCTCTTTGGCGATATCGCGATCGACCTGGTAACCCGTCTGGAAGCTGCCTTCCATCCAGGCGATATGGCGTTGCACCTGCGCGTAAGCACCGGCGGAACACAGAGCTACAATCCCTAAAAGTTTAAAACGGTTTTTCATCGGTAAGCGACCCCGTCTCCGATGGAACGCAAGCTCCAGTAGCCGACTTGCGGTACGACGCCCGAGGGCTCAATGAGCGCCTCCGACTTCACGCGTGCCCGGCATTTCGAAGCGTAAGTGTTCGCGACATGGAACTCAGCTGCCTTAGAGGCGCAAAGCTTGAAGATATCGGTTGCTTGCTTATCCAGCGGCACCACAACATCGGCTTCAATCTTTTTCAATCCCAGTTCGGTTTCCGTGCGCTCATCACCCTGCATTTTGGCCGGGATTTGCAGTTTGCGGAAATTCTCGCCGTACGCAGCAAAGGCTTCGGCTTTGTCGTGTAGGGCAGCGACACCCCACTCGGGCACGCCGACTTCAATCACTTCGTCATAGGCCTGGCCGAGGTTCTTCAGGCGGCGTTGCTTCATGCCCACCAAGTAAACCAAGTCCTGGACGGGGAAGCGGATGACGGTCTCGTCATACTTTTTGCGTTGGCCAGCGATGGATTTAAACTGCGCTTCCGCCAAGTACTTAGGCGCTAAGCCTAGGTTCTTCGCATTTTTACCGACGGAACCATAGAGCGCTTTCATTTCGCGCACGGCCTGCTGCTTCAAGTCGTCTTTACCTGCCACTTCGAGCTGGTAAGTCGCCTCGCCCCAGAGTGTGAGCTTTTGCTCAGCCGTCGCAGCGTCGCGGATCATCTGGCGGTAAATCTTCAAGAAACCGTCCCAGTTGCCTTGCTTGCGGGCAATCTTCGCTAAGCTGACTTGGATAGAGCGCTGCTCTTCGGCAGGGACATTCCCGCCCTTCAAGTAGCTTTGGTAGCGCTCCGTCGCCTGGGCGTTTTTCTCAGAAAGTTCCGCGAACACGGCCGAGTTGTAGAGCGCCTTACGGGCTTCTTTGCTGCTGGGGTGATTGACGGCAAATTCGTGGTAGAGCTTCTCTGCATCGTCAAAGTCGTAGAGCTTTTCCGCGTTTTTCGCCATGGTCAGCATCAGCTGTTCGGCGTATTTGGATTTCGGGTACTTTTTAACGAATTGCTTCGTCAGCTCTTGGGCTTTACCCGGCTCGTTCGCTTTTTCGTAACTCACCAGCGCGTTGTAGAAAGCTTTTTCCGTCAAATCCGCAGAGACATTGGCTTTCACAACCGCTAGGTAAGCTTCCGCCGCTTCATTCCACTTTTCTCGGGCTTCAAGCTGCTCGACCAGCTTGAAGCTGATCTGGCCGCTGATTTCTTTCATTTCCTGGCGGAAGCGGTCGTCGCCCAAGCCCTTGGTAGAAGCGAATAGCTTCGCTTGCGCATCCAGCTTGTCGTACTTCTTCTGCATGTTCAGCACATCGAGAACGATGTGTGCAGCGGTCCCCGCACTGCGGTGGCGCGGGTGCTCGAGAGCAATCTTTTCAAAGAGCGGAAGCGCTTTATCAAAGTGGTGGTAACGGTAGTAAATCGCGGCGATGCGGAAGCGCACATCCACAATGCGATCACCCTTGGGGTATTCCTTAATGTAGTACTCGGCGATTTCGATAAAGCGCGTTTCGCCTTCCGGAATGTCTTTTTCGCGTAGATCAATCTTCTTCTGCTCTTCTTCGCTATAGCGCGTGATCTGCTCGACCTTCGCCGTTAGCTGATCGAGAGCCAGCAAGGCGTTGTAAACCGCTTCGTCGGTCAGCTTATCCTTGGGGGCGATGCGCGAAGCTTCCATATAGGAGTCTGCGGCTTCGAGCCATTTCTTTTGACCGTATTGCACTTCGGCGCGGTAGAAGAAGAACTTCTTCCGATCCGGGTGCTGCGGGAAATCTTTCAAGAGCGCATCATAGAGCGTTAGCGCGTAACCATAGAGAGCCTTGTTCGAGCCCTTTTGCGCAGAAGCGTGGTAGAAGAACGCGGCTTTGGAACCTGCTTCTTCTAGGCCTTTTTCGATTTCTGCCAATTCTTCTTTCGTGCCCTTGTAGCTGCTGGCCCAGTCCGAGTTAGGACCATAAGTATCCAGCGCCAGGCGCAAAGCATCGACGGCCTGGCCGGTTTTTTCCAAGCGGTTGAGCGATTCGTAAATTCCCAGCTGAATCATCGGCGCTTCTGGGCCGTTCGGATCGTCCTTCATCAGGCGCGTGTAGGCTTTGATAGCGTCGGCATCGCGCGCTTTATTGCGCAGAGAATCAGCAATCAAGCGCAGGTTCTGCATGGCCTTCTCATGCCCAACCGTATCCTCGAAGAAATCCACGGCGTCGTCGGGAGATCCCGCATCGGCGTAAAAGATGACGAGATCTCGCAACGCTTGTTCGCGCAGGTTGAATTTCGCTTGTTCGCTGGCCCCTTGAAGATCTTTCACCAGCTTTTTCATTTCGCGCAGCCCTTTTTCGGCGTGCTGCGTGTTCAAGTCGCACCAGGCAGTTTTATAAACCGCATAGTGGTGCATGGAGGATTCCGGGTTTTTCACCAGAATCGCGAAATGCGAGGCCGCGTCTTTAAACTTCGATTTATCAAAGTAGTAATCGCCTAAGTACACAACGGCTTCTTCAAACTTGCGGCTCTTGGGGTAGTTCTTTACTACGCGCTCTAAGTAGCTCGCGCCTTTGGCCCCGTTGCCACTTTCCATTTCCACAAAGCCAATGAAGAAAACCACTTCATCCATCTTCGGGTGCTTCGGGAAGTTCTTCTCTAGGGAATAAAAGTGTTTCAGCGCGTCCTTCAGGTAGCCTTTGGAACGGCCGCTATCGAGCTTCGGCGCTTTGGCTTTCTTGTCACCTGCTGCCTTAGCCGATTCGTAGTCTTGCAGCTTAGCCGTGTAGACTTCCGTCTCTTGGTAGCTCAGCTCCATGTACTTCTCGGCGTAGAGCTGGCCCAGACGCAAAAGCATGTTCTCTTTGTTTACGTTCAAGCCCGAATCCATTTGCTGGCGGAGCAGCTTAATGGCTTCTTCGCGTTTTTCAGCGAGGAAGGCTTCCTTGGCAAAGAGGAACTTTTTGCTATCAATCGACGAGGTTTTCTCGCGTACGGCATTCTTCAGCACCAAGCGATCGGACAAAAAGAACTTGCCCGCACCACCGCCCGGGCCTGCCGAAGCCGACCGAGGAAGCTCAAAATTTTGGTAAGGGCCCGGAGCGCCACTGGACGTAGCTTTTGCTTTCGCCTTGGCTGCTTTGCCTTTGGGCTTTGCCGCCACAAGAAGCGTGCATGCCAGCGCTAAGCAGGTGGCTGTTGCGAAGTGTTTCTTAGTTAACACAACTGCTCTCCGTTGTATAAACGTAGGTGCCTAACTCGTCTTCCCAGTACTCACCGGAATAAGGCCAAAAGTGGTAGTTCTCGCCGACAGTCGTCTCCACATCGACGACGCGCTTAGGAGGAAGGCCTTTTTGGCTTTCGATCAATTCCTTCTCACCCGTGACGATTTCAACTTTCAAGTAGTTCGCTTGTTCGCGCTGCGCGGTGAGCTCTTTGAGTTTGCGTTCGTGCAGCTTGCGTAAGTCGCGGCCAATCTCACGCTCTTGAGCCGTGATAGCTTCGTCGACAAGCTTCGCTAAGCGTGCAGTTTGTTCCCCGCGGCCCATACCAGCCAAATCGCGGCGTTCGCGGCGCAAGAGTTCCAAAACTTTCGTTTCTTTGGTGATGCCTTCGTCGCGTTTCGCGAAGTTCAAGAACGAGCGGTTCACGCCATTGCCCGAAGCGAAAGCTTCATAGAAAGAACCGTCGCTGCCTAACTGCTTCGTCTCAGCCTGCATCGAACGCAATACGGGATCGTAGATTTCAAAGAACTTCGCCAGAGTGCGGCGCATTTCTTCGTATTTGCAGAGTGAGTACAAGATCGTCGTCCGCAGGATGTAGCCTTCGCCGACCAAGTCTTCTTGGTAGAAGGGCGAGAGCACCGTATGCAAGTTCCCGAGCGAAACCGTTGTGTCGTTCACACGCAATAGCGGCCAGCTCGCTTCTAAAAGGATCGTCACCCAGTGAGGCGAAGAGCTGGTGAACTGGGAATATTGTTCGATAGATTTTTCCACCTGGCCAGCGGAGTACGTCGAACGCGCCAAGTTCAAACGGGCCAATTCACGCACGGCTGCTTTGTCTTTATCGCGGCCTGCGGCATCCACGGCCT
>JAIEOG010000073.1 GCA_019750655.1 bacterium | reverse complement strand
CGGGCCGTCTAAAGACGTCGTCTGCGCCTGGCCGAGTTTTCGCCCCGGTAGATAAAGCAAATCCCCACATATCGGCCACCCCATTTCCCATAAGTGGACACGAATTTGGTTCGTGCGGCCCGTGAGCGGGCGGATTTCTAAAAGAGAAGTACCATCGGAGAAACGCTCCTGCACTCGGAAGAGAGTATGCGATGGCAGGCCCGAAGCAGAAGCCGTACGAGAACCGATTTCTCCGACCTCTTCGCTGATCGGCAAAGTGCATTCAAAGGCATCTTCAGGTGGGTGGCCGTGCACGCGTGCGAGGTACCTCTTTTCTACTTCGCCTTTTTCAAACTGTGGCTGCAAGAGCCCTGCTAGACGGCGGGTGCGGGCAAACACCATAAGACCTGAAGTGCTGGAATCTAGACGGTGCGCTGCATGTGGCTTCTGAGGAGCGTAGGCTTTTTCCAAAATGCGCTGCAAGGAATTGCGGTTGAAACGCCCACAAGGGTGCACAGGCAAAGGTGCAGGTTTTTCTAAAACGACGATCGCACCATCCTCGTAAACTACGCGGATATCGGCATTCACCGGGGGCTCGCTTTCGAGAGGCATGCGGTGGAAATAGCGCTCTCCCGGGGTCACACGGGACTCTGCGCTCACAGCACGGTCCTGCCGGTCGACCAACCTTCCGTTGGCGGCCTGCTGTTCCCAAAAGGTCCGAGACACGTGCGGCAAGATCCCGCAGAGAAAATCCACGAGCGTGGCGCCCGCAAGGCGTGCTGGTACGTCGAGTGGCCGGCGGTTTTCATAGGGCTCGCTGCCCGGCAAGGGCGTGGTAGCGTGCCGCAAGAGAGCGTGGCGCCGATCAATAGCGAGCGCCATTTGTTCTTCGCTGGTTTTAAAACAGAACGGGCACGAACGGCCCAGAGTATAGCGGCTGTCTTGCTGATCCGCGGCGCTCAGCGGCTCGAGGCAGACAAAACACTGGGTCGAAGGCGTTTCCTGCAGGCTTGGGTCCAATCCCACGCGCTGATCGAAAACGAAACATTCCCCGTCGTAATGTGCGCTGCCGCATTCTTCGAAATATTTCAAAATGCCGCCATCTAGCTGATAGACCTGCTCAAAGCCTTGGCTCTCGAGATAGGGCCCCGCTTTTTCGCAACGGATCCCACCCGTGCAAAACATCACCAACGGCTTTTTCTTCGCCTCTTCGGAAAGCCCCTGGCTCGCTTTGGGAAAATCCCGGAAGTGCTTAATGCCGAGATCCGCAGCGCCCCGGAATGTACCGAGCTTGATCTCATAGTCATTACGCGTATCGAGGAGGAAAAACTCGCGCCCTTCGTCGAACCACTTCTTGAGTTCTTGGGCCGGTAGTTTGGGAGACGTTCGCTTGCCGGGTTCAATCCCGTCGACGCCAAACGCAATGATCTCGCGTTTAATACGCACGAGCAGACGCGTGAAGGGTTGGTGGTCACTAAAGCTTTCTTTAGGATTGAGGTCTTCGAGACCGGGCACCCGACGGATTTCTGCAAGCAGTGCACGCGCGGCTTCCGGACGGCCTGCCACGAATAGATTAATCCCCTCTGTGCTCAATAGGATGGTGCCTTTTAGCTGGGCTTGCGCCCCTTTTTCCAAGAGCGAAACGCGCAGTTCTTTAAGGCCCGAAAGCGGGGCAAAGCGGTACGCGGAATAATTTAAGAACTCATCCGTAGCAGTCATCAGTGCGTCCAGGTATCGGTGTCTGTCGGCGTCTGGTGCGGATCTACCACGATCTGGGGGCAGTGTGTTGTGGGAAAGGTCCAAGAAACTCTTAGTTCCTGCGTTCCAAAACGGGGCACATAGTGCTTACCCCTCGTCTGCAAAAAGGCGACTTCATGATCCATGTGTGCCGCGGGGTACCCTGCGTGCACCAGAATGTCCACGAGCCCCTTCCGAGTGGCACTATCCGCATCGGGAAAGTGAAAGACTAGTTGCTTGGGTTTTGCCGTCACTAGCGCCCCAACCAAAGCGCGCACCGTTTGAACCGTTTCTTGAGCTGAGGCAGGCCGTAAAATCAGCCGGTTCACGCCGGGCTGGCCGACCACTTCAAAGAACACTCCTTCCAGGCGCTCTGCATTGAAGACGGCGTGGCCTTGCCCAATTTCCCCGATACCCGTCCAATCGTAGAAGGCGTAAGCATCGGCATTGGCCTGTTGAAGGGCTCCGAGAGCGGAGGGCGAAACCAAATATAGGGGCATCGGTCTAGCCTGGTGGGCCCGCGCCAGAGTGCCTCCAAGCACCATTAAAATCCCCAAAAGCCGGTACAAAATTCCCCCCATGGTCCTCAGAAACTAGGGGAACTGGGCAGCAGGGTCAAGCGAGGCGGATTTCGGGTACCGACGCAGGGACGGTGAGGCGCGCGGCTGTCGCTTTCACGATTTCTTCGACGCTCACGCCCGGCGCGCGCTCGCGCAAAACCAAGCCCTGAGGCGTAACGTCGATTACCGCTAGTTCGGAGACGATCTTCTTCACGATGCCTACACCCGTGAGCGGGAGTTTGCAGGCCGGCAAGACTTTGCTCTCGCCACTTTTGGAAACGTGTTGCATGGCCACGATGACATTGCGGGCACCCGCTACGAGATCCATGGCGCCCCCCATGCCTTTGACCATTTTGCCCGGGATCATCCAGTTGGCGATGCTGCCCTTCTCGTCGACTTCCATCGCGCCCAGCACCGTTAGGTCCACATGGCCGCCCCGGATCATCGCAAAGGAATCGGCGCTGGAAAAAAAAGCCGAACCCGCAAGAGTCGTCACCGTCTCTTTGCCGGCGTTGATGATATCGGAATCGACTTCGCTTTCAGTCGGGTAAGGTCCAACACCGAGCAAACCATTCTCGCTCTGCAAAACAACGTGGATGCCCTTGGGAATATAGTTCGCAACGAGCGTCGGAATGCCGATCCCGAGATTGACGTAGTAGCCATCCTTGAGCTCAAGCGCGATTCGACGGGCGATATCCTCACGAGAAAGTGCCATTACGCTTTCCTTGTCGTGCGCTTTTCAATGCGCTTTTGGTAGCCCACGCCCTGGAAAAGGCGTTTCACGTAAATCCCTGGCACGTGAATGTGGTCGGGATCCAATTCGCCCGCGGGCACGAGGTGTTCTACCTCCGCAATGGTGCGGTAGCTTGCCGTGGCGATCATCGGGTTGAAGTTACGGGCGGTGCCGCGGAAAACGAGGTTGCCGGCCGTGTCGGCTTTCCAGGCTTTCACGATCGAGAAATCCGCGAACAGCGATCGCTCCAGAACATATTGCCGGCCGTTGAACTCACGCGTTTCTTTGCCTTCCGCGATTTGGGTGCCGAAGCCCGTGGGCGTATAGAAAGCCGGAATTCCTGCCCCACCTGCGCGGAGTTTTTCCGCAAGTGTGCCTTGGGGCGTGAGCTCGAGTTCGAGTTTCCCGGAGAGCACGAGCTGTTCGAAAAGCTGGTTCTCGCCGACGTAGCTCGAGATCATTTTCTTAACCTGGCCGCGTTCGAGCATTAGCCCAATACCGAAACCATCCACGCCCGCGTTATTGGAAATGCAGGTGAGGCCCTTCACGCCTTTTTCAACGAGTGCTGCGATGCAGTTTTCAGGAATGCCGCAGAGACCAAAACCGCCCAGAGCGAGGACCGCATTATCGGGGATGTCTGCCACCGCCTCAGCGGCGTTTTTCACAAGCTTGTTCATACTTCCCTCTAGGGCAACGGGCGTTTCCGCATCAAGAGATGCAGAACGGGTGCCGTTGCGAAAGTGGTGACCAGCGCCATAAACACCAGCATGGTGAATACGCGCGAGTCAATCACTCCTAGATCCAAGCCCAAATTGAGCACAATAAGCTCCACCAACCCGCGAGTGTTCATGAGCACTCCCAAGATAGCGGATTCCCGCCATTTCAAACCCGAGAGGCGTGCCGCGAAAATCGTGCCGCCAAACTTTCCGATGGAAGCGACTAAGATCAAAGCGCCACAAACCACCCAGTCTTCCGTGGTCGACAAAAGTCCAAACTGCGTACGCATTCCCGTAAATGCGAAAAAGGCAGGCAGGAAAAGAATCTGGACAAGATCCTGGATACGGTCAGTCAATTCGTGAGCCACGCGGCTATCGTGAGGGGTGATCGCGCCCAGCAAGAATGCCCCGAAGATTGCGTGGATGCCGATAAACTCCGTGGCTAGAGCAGACACTAAAAGGCCCACAAAGAAGATGGCTGCGCCGCCTTCCGTTAAGCGATCGAATTTCTCAATAAAAGGGACGAAGCGCCGGACGAGCGGGCCTGCGATCAAGAACATGCCGGCGATGTACACCACTGTCAGGACCAGGGTGATGACCGCGCCGCCGACTTTCGCCTGCACGATGCTTACGACAAAGGCGAGCAAGCACCAGGCGGTTACGTCATCGACCGCAGCACAGGTCAGGGCAATCGTCCCGAGCTGGGTTTTTTGGATGCCCTTATCCGTCAAAATCCGGGCGAGCACCGGAAAGGCGGTGATGGACATCGACACGCCCAGAAAGAGCGAGAAACTCGTGAAGGAAACCCCATGGGGCGCAAAGCCCGTATAAATCCACAGAGCAGCCCCGGCCCCTAGCAAAAAGGGCACCACAATGCTCGCATGGGAAATCGCTAAAGCGACATGACCGCTCCGGCGTAAAACTTTGAGATCTAGCTCCAGCCCCACGACGAACATGTAGAAAATCACACCCAGCTGCGCGATGACGCTTAAGAAGGGCATGGCAGAGGGAGGCAAGAGTGCCAAGCGTAGTTCGGGAGCGACGGCTCCCAAGAAGGAAGGGCCGAGTAAGATGCCCCCGATCACTTCTCCAATCACCGGTGGTTGGCCGAGCAATTTGAAAGCGGCGCCCATCGCCCTCGCGGTGATGATCACCACGCAGAGCGCCAAAAGCACGTGCAGCAGATTGTTGATCTGCTCACCGCCGCCGGCGACTTGCTTCAATGCCCCACCCGGAACTGCCAGCGTGCTGCCGTTTTGGTCAATCGCCAGGTAAGCAAGCACGGTCCCTATGACCATCGCGAAGTAGAGCAGAAACGTCTGCAGCTTGTTACCGGACATTAAACGCGCCATGGATTCTCC
>JAIEOG010000205.1 GCA_019750655.1 bacterium | reverse complement strand
CGAGAGCGCTTGCAACTGGCGTGGCAATATGCCTGCGCGTGCTGCCGCAAAAGCCATACGGCTATAGACGAAAACATTCGAATTCGTATTCGCAAGTGCAATTAGAAACACGCCCGCCGTCACGGCGAACATTGCTTGCGGAGGAATGAGCGCCCAAAGACCGCCTGTACCGCTTACGGCTTCTCCCTGCGCGGCAGCGCCACTCGCGGTGAGTGCTAAGCCGAAATACACCAAAGCCACGAGGAAATAGCTCCCCCAATACACGCGGAAAATCAGTTTCGGCTCTTCTTTGAACTCTTCCAGGCCAAACGAGAGTTCCTCCCAGCCGATGAATGCCCACAGCAGCAGAAGCGAACAGCACGATAGATCGCTGAAAGAGACATCCGCCACTTGGGGTAGCAGGCGAATGCCTTCGACAAAGTAGGGAAAATGGCCAAGCGTGATTGCTAGAACGAGTGCTGCGATGACCGCCATTGAAGCGTGGTTTATCCAGCCGCTTAATTTCACTCCGCGCAGATTGATCCAAGTGACTAACCAGAAAATCAAAATCGCAGTTAAGCCGACAGGAAGGTGGCGGAGTCCCGGCAGGCCTTTGAGGTACTCGGCGCAAACATAACCCACGAAGGGGACGCCTAAGAGGATAGTGCCGAATAAAAAGAGCGTCCCAATCGCACGCCCGCGCGGCCCAAACACTATTTCGGCATAGCGTAAAATCCCATCCGACTCCGGGTAGCGATTTCCCAAAGCGACGAAGACGTAAATCAGCGGGACCATGCTGAAGATCGTCCAAAGCCAGGCACCCAGGGGCACGACGGGACCGAACTTCGCGATGCTCATGCCGGGCAAACCCAAAATCCCTGACCCGACGACGAGAGTGAGAGCGAAACCCAGGCCTTGAAAGAAGCCTAGTCGACGAGAGAGTTTAGGGGGTGACGCTGACATCGGCGCACCTTACAGGAAAAACGTCTTCCAGATAAGGTTTACGCCAAAGTGCGTAAGCGTGCTTGCCACTACGCTGCGAGTCCGCAACCAAACTAGGCCATAGCCGAGGCCGGCAAGGAACGCCAGAAGGACATAGTTCCCATTGGGCGGGCCCGCGAAAGCCGTGGTGTTGTTGATGTGCGAAAGCCCGAAGACGACAGACGTTAGGATTAGCGCCGCACGCGCGTTACCCAAATGCTTTTCCAAGAGATTCTGGATGCCTCCTCGGAAAAGAATCTCCTCAACCAATGCGAAGAGGAAGATCATCAAAATACGTGGAGAAGGCGGTAGGCCATCAGGGCTCCACTGTGTGAAATGCAGAGCGAGGCTTAAAGGCAAAAGCACAGCGCAAAGGCAGAGCAATCCCGTAAAGGCAGTAAAAAAATCGCCCGTGTGCAGAGTCCAACGCCAGCCGAGCTTCCATGGCTGCGGGATCGGCCAAATATATTCATAAATGAGGACGGCTTCGAAAGCTCCCAACAACGGGACAAACCAAAGCGTAATCCAGCCCAATTCTATCGGCAGCCACAGCGCCAGTATGACGAAAACATCGGTAAGTCCACGGCGAGGAAAGGCGCTTTTTACGACGAGAGGCACACCCAAGTAGAGCAGCGTGTGTAGCATAGGCGGGCCAGACTCTCACGCCGTCTTAGGAGATGTACACCACGAAACTCAGCGGGCACGTAACTGCGCTTTGCAACAGACGCACGTAACAAAAGTATGTCTTTCTCTGATAGCGCTCGCCTTCCGCTTCGCTGGAAAGGGGTTTTCGGCACGTGGCCTTCTCCTTGCACACGAACAGGAAGCCCCCTGAAACCCCCTAACCAAGGAGAATCCAATGGCACAGCAAAATGGTGCGCAAAAAAATGAGTTCACGTCTGAGGAAGCTCGCAAAGCTGGTAAAGCCAGCGGTGAGCACCGCAGTGGTGAAAACGACAACGACAAACAGAATCAGAAGGAAGACAACCGCTCTCAAACGCGTATGAGTGAAGCCAATCAATCCCAACGCGATCAAGACAGCAACCGGAGTGGTGGTTCCCGCGAGCAAAATACAGAAGCGGTCCGTCAGGGCAATAAAAGCCAGTAATCGTGTGGTGTGCCGGTAGTGTAGCTACTGGCACACATTTCTTTGTTGATTTCTGCGCCAGCGACGGCGCAAGTTTTCTCACCTTTCCCGAGTGGAAATGGTTCTTAGGCATGTAATTCTCCCCCGGCATAGGGGGTGCATAAGATTTTTACCGAAGCAGCGACAGTACCGCGGTAAACGAAGGTGGCTGGGACCGCTGCTACTTTCCGAGGAGAGAGCCATGCCTTTACAGAACATTTTAAAGAAAAGTATCACCTACGCGTCCCCCGGCGATACGGTTCGTTATGTCGCGGAGATGATGTCGGATGAAGATGTGGGAGCCGTAGTCATAGTGGAAACAGGAATGCCCAGGGGGATCGTTACCGACCGAGATATCGTGCTACGTTGCCTAGCGATGCGCCTAGATCCGGATTACACCGCGGTAGAGGAGATCATGACTACTGGGGTCGAAACCGTCACGATCAACGACGGCATCTTTGATGTGATCAAAACTATGCGTCTGGCAGAAGTCCGCCGTGTCGTGATTGTGGATGAAAATCAGAATGCGGTCGGTCTCTTGTCGTTAGACGATATTCTGGACCTATTAGGGGAAGAAATGAACTCACTCCGACAAGCCGTAGCACCCAAGCGGCCGAAGATTCTGGAGCGAGTCGCCTAAGCTATTTCAAGTTGTGGAAAACGTGTTGGACGTCGTCATCTTGCTCTAGGGCATCGATGAGTTCGAGCACTTCTGTTGCTTGATCATTTGGAAGTTCTACGAAGTTCTCGGGAATGTATTCCGACGCCGAAGCGAGGGGTGTGATCTTGCGTGCTTCAATGGCCGCTTGGAGCAGGCCAAAATTCTTAAAGAGGCAGCGGACGACGATAATCTTTTCCCCTTTTTCACCGACGGACTCGCCCATTTCTTCTAGGCCGTGATCGATAAGATCCAATTCTAAGGATTCGAGGTCCAAGCCCTCGGGCGAGAGCCGAAATACTCCCATTTGTTTGAACATAAAGGACACGCTTCCCGTAGCACCAAGGTTGCCGCCGTGATCTTTGAAGAGACGGCGGACGTTGGAAACGGTGCGCACTGGGTTATCACTAGCGGACTCCACAATTACCGGGACGCCATGGGCTGCGTAACCTTCGTAAAGGTTGATGTGGTACTGGATGTCGGCCTGACCGCTAGCGCGCTTGATTGCCGTATCGACTTTGTCTTTCGGCATGTTCGCCGCACGGGCGTTCTGGATGGCGCGGCGCAGGGCAGGGTTTGAATCGGGGCTGGGCCCGCCTGCTTTGACAGCCATGGTGATTTCCTTGGCCACCCGGGTGAAAAGCTTCGCCATCTTGTCCCAGCGGGCAAACATAGTGGCTTTGCGTACTTCGAAAATTCGGCCCATCGCGCGCTCCTAAAAGCCCCGATGGTGACACAGATGGGCTTAGGCTTCAACTGGGCACCAACCTAGTTGTTTTGTCGGTGTCTCCGTCCTAAAATCGACGCAAAATGGACAAGCTCTTACTAGAAGCCACAAAGACTGGCCCGACACGCCAGGACGTGCGCCGCGCAAAGATTTTAGCGGCGGTGATGGCGATCCTCGCCAATGAAGGGTTAGACGAGCTGACGCTCGAGCGTGTGGGCAAGAAGGTCAAGATGGCCCGCTCCCACATCGTCTACTACTTCAAGAGCCGAGACGAATTGGTGGAAGCGGCCGTGCGTTATGCCACGCTCAGCGCTCGGGATCTCATTGCAAAACATATTAGCGAGCGCGGTGAGTCCAAAGACTGGCGGGTGGCCTTGCGCCGCTACGTCGAAGGGAATTTTCGTTGGATTGAGACGCAGCCGGACCACGTGGCCGTCTACACTTTGCTCTACTACTTAGCGGCCATTAAGCCACGCTACCGCAAGTTGCATGAAGAGATTCGTAAGGTCGGTTATGACTTTATTGATTCGATTTTGAAAAATGCAGATCTTACCCCTGCCCGCCGCCATGCGGCCGTCATCAACATCCAAGGGGTGCTGACGGGCAATCTCATCGATGCCACCACCGCCCATGCCCGACCGCCCTTTAAAGAACGACTTGCACAGACTCTAGCCGCGATAGATCCGATCTTAACCGCTTAAAACGCGCCACCACTTTGTGTCTTGACACCCTTGTGTGATCTGTGAATTAACCAAATCGATCAAAAATTAGTCGATTTGGTAAATATGTGTTTCAGGCAAGGAACGGAAATAGAGGGGGCGGTTGGTTGGCAGTGGTCGCAGGCCTGTGGGCTGCCGTGGCTCTTGCAGCGCCACCCCCGCGCAACCATTTCGAGGCCCCGAACACTTGCGCGCGTTGTCACCAGACACAGTTTCAAGAGTGGCAAGGGTCGATGAAACACTATTCTGCCGCAAGCCCCGTCTTTGAAGTATTCGAGTTAACGACGCGGAAGCTTACCGGCCGCTTTGGCGCACATGATGCGCAGAACCCCACCTTTTGCATCAACTGCCATTCGCCGATCGCGGCGTACCAGAACGAAATGCTCCGTCTGAAAAAGAAACAACCCTTTGGGGAAGTGATGAGCCCTCTCGCGCGGGAGGGGATTTCTTGCACGATGTGCCACTCCGTGCGTAATCCAGATAAAACACAGGTGCCCGAGAAGGGGCTACTGGGCGACGGAATCGCTAACGCATCTTTCGAGTTTTTCCCGTTCACCCAATGGGTGGGCCCAACTACAGCGGCGCCGCTTCCCCAGGCCAATGAGTACCACCACGAGGGGTTCTGGCCCCAGAAGAGCAGCTCTGAGTACCTCACGTCCAGCCAGTTTTGTGGCGCATGCCACAATGTCCACGTACCCAACAGCGACGACCGGGTGACGGGAAAACCTTTTCAACGCATAGAGAATCTATTCACGGAGTGGGAAGAGGGCCCCTACAACACGCCTAAGAACCCCTACGGCAAACCGGTTTCCTGTGCGGACTGCCATATGTCCAAATATGGGGAGAGCGACACTTCGGGGAGGCCATTTCCACCGGGCACCTATTCGA
>JAIEOG010000111.1 GCA_019750655.1 bacterium | reverse complement strand
GCTGCCCCCTCGGATTAAAGCGCGAATTCAGCCAGTTACTAAAGCGTCTTTGCGCTGGTGGGCTGTCTAGTTCTTGGGCACCCCTGCCCGCGCGCCGAAAAGCGGCTGACAGTGTTTAGAAGATTGAGCACTTGCCGCAGCGGGGAGCGCGGGTAAGCTATCCGCATGCGCCACGCCGGGATGAAAGCCCTCGTCCTTCTAATGTTAGTAGTAACGGGAACGAGCGAGGCTGCCCCCACGCGATCGTTTGGGCGTTTTCTGGTAGGCGGGGCGGGGTTTTACTACTCCGGTACCCAAAGCTACCTTTTTAGCCCCACCATAGATTGGAACCCCACCCTCTTGAGCCTCGGAAGGGTACACCTGGATCTTATGGTAGGCGGCTTTGTGAATAAACAGAGTGGCCAGATTATCCCGATTGGCGAAACGGCAGCCCTTATTGGCCTGGGGCTCACCGACCAGATCTACTTGCACGCCGGCGCGCTTGTACTTTGGTGGAACAGCCTTTCCGAGCGCTATTATGGCGGCATCGCCTCTCTGGCTTATTACCGATCCGACGCCCATTTCTTCCAAGGCGTCAGTCTCTCCTACACGCCGTTCGATTTCGGCAATACATGGGCCCACGGCGGCAGACTCAGTGCCATTTTGGCGCTGTGACCGCCCCGAAATTCCATTTGCCGTTCGCTAGCTTAGACAGGTAACTTAGGGTGCTATTTTAAGGAGCTAGGACACCTGTGAATGCTGCTGCTGGCACTCTCCAATATGTTCCCATCGTTTTGCTCTTAGGTTTGGGGATTGGGCTTTGCGCCGCGATCTTCATCGCCTCAACGCTGCTTGGCCCCCGGGTGAAGCACCCGCGGAAGAACATGCCGTTTGAGTGCGGCGTGCCTGCCTACGAAGGCGGGAGCCACCGTTTTTCGGTCCGCTTCTACCTCGTCGCGATCTTGTTCCTACTCTTTGACGTGGAAGTGATCTTTTTCTTCCCTTGGGCGCTCGTTTACCGGGATTTTATTTCCGTAAACAGCTTCATTCTTTGGGAAATGGCTTTTTTCGTAGCGATCTTCCTCATCGGCTACTTCTACATCCGCAAGCGCGGGGCGCTGGAGTGGGAGTAGGCATTCGGCGGGGGCGTCTAGAGCTCCGGAGGCATTATGGGTAAAGACGGTTCCTCACATTTTTTAACAACGCAGCTCGAAGCCTTCATTAACTGGGGGCGTAAGTGGGCTATGTGGCCACTCCCCTTCGGTACAAGCTGCTGCGGGATTGAGATGATGGCGACTTTGAGCGCCGACTACGACATGGCCCGCTTCGGCGCAGAGGCCATTCGCTTCTCGCCTCGCCAGTCGGACCTTTTGATTTGCGCAGGCATCGTGAATGCGAAGATGTCGCCCATTCTCAAAACGGTTTACGACCAGATGAGCGAGCCTAAGTGGGTGATGTCCTTTGGCGCATGCGCTTCTTCAGGTGGGGTTTTCCCGGTTTATAGCGTCACGCAGGGCATCGACAATATCGTGCCCGTGGACATCTATATTCCCGGTTGCCCACCTTCTCCCGAGAGCGTTTTGGACGGTCTATTGAAGCTGCGTGAGCGCGTGCAACGGGGCGAAACTGATTCGCTCAACCGCATTCGGCATGGCCGGGTGGCCGTTCCTTAAGAGAACATTATGAATATCTTCACCGAGATCCCCACCAACGGCGGCAATTGGAAAACCAAGTACGGCGATGTGTGGAAAAAACAGGTCGAGCTCGTGAAAGCGAAGTTCGGCGCGGCTATCGAAGAAGTCCGCATGCCGGGCGAGTACCCCACGGACGTGCCGACTATTATCGTGAAAAAAGCCCAGATCGCCGAGCTCTTGAGCTTCCTCAAGACTGACGGCGAATGCGCCTATAATTTTCTGGCCGACATCACCGCCACCGACGAACAGGCCGAACCCCGCTTTGAAGTCGTTTACAACCTTTGCGCTTTAAGCAGCAGCGCACGCATCCGCGTGAAATGCCGAGTAGCCGAAGGCGAAGAAGTCCCCACCGCAACAACGGTGTGGAAAGGTGCGGACTGGGCCGAGCGCGAAGTCTACGATATGTACGGCATCCGCTTCCACGCCCACCCGAACATGCGGCGTATTTTGATGGATTACCGTTGGGAAGGTTACCCGCTGCGCAAAGATTACCCTCTCGATGGCTACCAGCTTTTCCCAGATTCTGAGCCACCGGACCCGGAGCGTTTAAAATGAGTGAACTCTACCGCGAAGCCGATCCCTCGCAGCCTAATGACCGCTACATGGTCACCCCCGATCCGGATGACCTCTGGGAAGATTCACGCGTCATCATTAACTTAGGCCCCACGCACCCCGCGATGCACGGTGCGCTCCGGATGGTCGCCAAGATCAACGGCGAAAACATCGAAAAGTCCTATTGCGAGTTTGGGTACACCCACCGCGCAAAGGAAAAGCTCGGCGAACAACGCACATACCATCAGTTTGTCGTCTTTACCGATCGCTTGAATTATTGCTCGGCACTCATCAACAACGTCACCTACTCGATGTCGGTCGAGAAGCTGATGGGCATCCAGCCGCCTGAGCGCGCTGTCTGGATCCGTATGGCCTGCTGTGAGCTCGCTCGCATTACCGACCATTTGATCTGCGTCGGCATTGGCGCGGTGGATATCGGCGCATTTTCTTACTTCCTCTATGGTTTCCACCAGCGCGAAGAGGCCTATACGCTCATTGAAAAGCTATGCGGCGCGCGTCTCACGACGTCTTACACCCGCATTGGCGGCTTGATGTATGACGCTCCCGAAGGCTGGGAAACGGAACTCAAAGCTTGGGTGAAAAAGACCCGCGCTGTTGTCGCCGAAATGGACGTGCTCCTGACGAATAACCGCATCTTCGTCGACCGCACGCGTGGCATTGGCCCCGCCGACAAAGAAATGTGTCTGGAGTACAGCCTATCGGGCCCCATCGCACGCGCAGCGGGCATCGACCGCGACTTGCGGCGCGATCAGCCCTACATGTACTACGACCAGCTAAAGTTTGATGTGGCGACGGGCACGGAAGGCGATGTGTACGAGCGGTACCTCGTGCGCATGGAAGAAATCCGCCAATCACTCAATCTCCTCGACCAGATTGCCGATCGCATCAAGCCCGGCCCCATCTGGGTCGACGATAAACGCGTGCGGATCCCTTCCAAAGTGGATGTCTACAACTCCATGGAAGCGATGATCCACCACTTCAAGTTCTTTATGCGGGGCTTTGAAGTCCCGGCGGGCGAAGCCTACACCACGACGGAAGCGTCCAACGGCGAGCTTGGGTTTTACATCGTCAGCAAAGGCGCCACGATGTCGCACCGCATGCGCATCCGTGGGCCATCCTTCTGGCACTACCAGGCACTTTCGGACATGTCCGAAGGGCAGAAGATTGCCGACATGGTCGCCACCCTGGGAAGCATCAATATTATTGCAGGGGAGTTGGATCGATGAGCACGAAGATCCTGTCGCAGAAATTTTACAGCGCGATGGACAAGCTGCTGCCACGCTACCCGACAAAGCAGGCCCTCTTGCTGCCGGCTTTGCACGAAGCGCAGGAAGAAACCCGCTGGCTGTCGAGCGAAGTCATGGCAGAAATCGCGGCTTATCTCGATATGCACCCGGCAAAGGTGAGGGAAGTAGCGTCATTCTACACGATGTACAACCTGCAACCCGTCGGCAAATACCACGTGAAACTCTGCACCAACGCGGCATGCATGCTGCGCGGGGCAGACAAACTCCTGGAGCGGTGCGAGGCAAAACTAGGTATCCGCTGCGGGGAAACCACGGCCGACAACCGCTTCACGTTGATGGAAGAAGAATGCCTCGGCGCGTGCGGCACAGCGCCCGCCATGATGTTTAACGACGATTACGTGGAAAACCTGACCCCGGCCAAAATCGACGAGCTTCTGGCGAAGCAATAAGGGAATCCCATGGGCGAGACACTTTTCATCCAGCACTTCAAAGACGAATCCCGGCCTCTGAGCTATTACCTTAGCCAGATGAACGGCTACCAAGCGGCTAAAAAAGCGCTCGGCATGCCTGCCGATGATGTCGTCGGCGAAGTAAAGAAATCTAACTTGCGCGGCCGCGGTGGCGCGGGCTTCCCGACAGGCACGAAGTGGAGCTTCATTCCCAAGCAGGCCACGAAGCCCAAGTATGTCGTCTGCAATGCGGACGAATCCGAGCCGGGCACGTTTAAAGACCGCGATCTAATGCGCTACACGCCGCACCTTTTGATCGAAGGCATGCTCATCGCATCGCACGCGATTGGCTCCAACGTCGGCTATATCTACATCCGCGGCGAGTACACCCGCGAAGCAAAGCTGCTCCAAGTGGCGATCGATGAAGCCTATGAAAAGGGCTACCTCGGCAAGAACGTCTTGGGGACGTCGCACAGCTTCGATTTGACGGTTCACCGCGGCGCCGGCGCCTACATCTGCGGCGAAGAAACGGGCCTTTTGAACTCTTTGGAAGGCAAACGCGGCGAGCCCCGTGTGAAACCGCCCTTCCCGGCAATTGCCGGTGCCTTCGGCGGCCCGACGATCGTGAACAACGTCGAAACCCTCTGCGCGGTGCCGTTCATCATGAACCGCGGCGGCGAATGGTTTGCGAAGCTCGGCAAATTTGAAAAGTCGGGCGGAACGCGCCTTTTCTGCGTCTCTGGACACGTCAAAAAGCCTGGTCTCTATGAGCTTCCGGCGGGCGGCGTGACCATCCGCGAACTAATCTTCGACTACTGCGGTGGCATCCTGAATGACAAGCGCCTGCGCGCGGTCATTCCGGGTGGATCGTCAGCCCCAGTATTGACCCCCGATGAGATAGATATCCCGCTCGATATCGAGCCTTTGATGAAGGCTAAAACGATGCTGGGCTCCGCGGGCCTCATGGTTATCAGCGAAGAGATGTCGCTGCCGAAGCTCATTCGCCGCATCACGAAGTTTTACGCGCATGAATCCTGCGGCCAGTGCACGCCCTGCCGCGAAGGTTGCCGCTGGATGGAAGAAATCCTCGAGCGCATCCTCGATGGCAAAGGCAAGCGCAAGGACCTCG
>JAIEOG010000450.1 GCA_019750655.1 bacterium | reverse complement strand
GATGGTCGTTGACGATATCACCGACGCTGGCCGCTTGGCCGACTTGGTGGTGAGCAACTTGGGCCTCAAAGTCAGCGATGGCCAAGAAATCCTCGAACTTTTCGATCCCGTTGAGCGTTTGCGCCGTGTGAATGACATCCTCGTGAAAGAGCTCGAAATCCTGGCGATGCAAGCCCGGATCCGCTCGACCGCGCGCGATGAAATGACCAAGAGCCAGCGCGAGTACTTCTTGCGCGAGCAAATGCGCGCAATCAAGAACGAACTGGGCGACAACGAAACGAAGTCGGAAGAGATCTCCGATCTTCGCACGAAAATCGAAGCGGCAAAGATGCCGGACGAAGTTCGTGAAGAAGCCTTGAAGCAAGCCGGCCGCTTGGAGCGTATGCACCAAGATGCTAGCGAAGCGACAATTGTGCGCACGTACTTGGATTGGTTGACCGACCTCCCCTGGGGCCGCGTTACCGAGGACAACCTGGACCTTAAAAAAGCCCAGGAAGTTTTGGACGCCGATCACTTTGACCTGAAAAAGATCAAAGAGCGCATTCTCGAGTTCTTAGCTGTCCGCAAGCTCAAACCCAAGATGAAGGGCCCGATTCTTTGCTTCGTGGGCCCTCCTGGTGTGGGTAAGACGAGCCTTGGTAAATCCATCGCTCACGCGATGGGCCGTAAGTTCGTGCGTATCTCGCTCGGCGGGATCCGTGACGAAGCTGACATCCGCGGCCACCGCCGCACGTATGTCGGTGCAATGCCTGGCCGTATCATCCAAGGCTTGAAACAAGCTGGCAGCAGCAACCCAATCTTCATGCTGGACGAAATCGACAAGCTCGGCGCTGATTTCCGTGGCGACCCAGCTTCGGCCTTGCTCGAAGTTTTGGATCCGGAGCAGAATTTCAGCTTCCGCGACCATTACCTTAACTTGCCGTACGACTTGTCCAACATCATGTTCGTGGCCACAGCCAACATGATGGATCCGGTTCCCTCAGCTTTAAAAGACCGCATGGAAGTCATCCAGCTGTCTGGTTACAGCCAAGAAGAGAAGCTACAGATCTCCGAGCGTTTCTTGATCGGCAAGCAGATCGAAGAAAACGGCTTGAAACCGGAACAAATCGAAATCACGGAAGCGGCTCTAGCTCGCGTCGTCGACGAATACACCCAAGAAGCTGGCTTGCGTAACCTGGAGCGCCACATCGCTTCAGTTTGCCGCAAGGTCGCTCGCAAAATCGCTACCGCCGACGAAAAGATCGAGAAGCAGGTTGTTACGCCTGTCATGATTCCGAAATTGCTCGGTCCTCCGCGCTTTATCCCGGAAGATGAGCGCCAAATCGACGAAGTCGGTGTGGTGACGGGTCTCGCCTGGACACAGTTCGGTGGCGAAATCCTCAATATCGAAACCACGCTGATGCGGCGGAATGGTGGCGGATTGGTGCTGACGGGTTCCTTGGGCGATGTGATGAAAGAATCAGCGCACGCAGCGCTCTCCTTCATCCGTAGCAAAGCGAAAGCCTTCGGTATCGATGAGAAAATATTCGCCCGCTACGAGATCCACGTGCACGTCCCACAAGGTGCTATCCCAAAAGATGGCCCTTCTGCTGGTGTGACGATTGCCACGGCGCTGGTCTCGCTGCTCACGGGCAACCCGGTCCGCCGAGATGTGGCGATGACTGGGGAAATCACGCTCCGCGGAAAAGTGCTGCCAATTGGTGGCGTTAAAGAGAAAACCCTGGCGGCCCTTCGTCACGGAATCAAAACGATTATCGTGCCGGAAAAAAACCACAAGGACCTCTACGACGTTCCCAAAGAACTCCGGAAAAAGGTGAAGTTCTACTTCGCTAAGGATCTCTCGGACGCGCTGGAACATGCGCTGCTGAATGATCCCAAAGAGTGGTCCAAGAACCTACCGAAGACCAACGACTTGAGCACTGACGACTCTGATTCAACGGTAGTGCGCTCCGCGAAGAATATCGACCGCGCAGCTTAAGACAGTTTGCTGTACGTTTGCTGATGGCCCCTTCCGTAAGGAAGGGGCTTTTTTTTGCCCTCTCCCACCCACGACGCGCCCCGTAAACCCTTTAGAAAACGAGCCATTATGCCGAATAAGGAACTGGAGAACTCCACCATGAGCTATGCCTTTTTGAAGATAAACTCGGAAATGGATCGATTGGGCCAACAAGCGCAAGCTGCACGCGAAAGAGAGTTTCAGCTCTTCTCAGCTCTGCAGCTCTCGCCGAAAGCGAGAGTGTTGGAAGCGGGTTGCGGGCCTGGATTCATCACGGGTCTGCTCGCGGCCTTCTTCGCACAAGGAAACGTTACTTCCATCGACCTACGCGAAGATCTTCTGCAACTAGCGAAAAAGCGCAATGCGGACCTGAAGAATGTAGAGTTTAAGAAAGGCGACTTCTGTCAGTTGAATGAAGCAGATGAGAGCTTCGATTTTATTTACTGCCGCCTAGCGCTCTCCCATGTTCCCGATCCGGTTGCTGCATTGAAAGAATTTCGCCGCGTCCTAAAAAAGGGCGGCACTTTGTGCGTGACCGATGTGGATGATCATTCTGTCATCGCACAGCCCGAAGGCGAAACGGCACACCAGCTCTTGGCACATGCCGCCCAACGCCAAGCCGAAATGGGCGGCGACCGCTACATCGGCCGCAAGCTCCTGGGACTTTGCAACCAAGCGGGTTTTGGAGACACCAAGGTGCAGCTGCACCCCTTCACGGTGCAAGGCGAAGACACCATGGGATTGCTACCGGTTTATTTCGAAGGGCGCTTAGCCTATTTGAATCCCGTTGAGCAAAAAGCGCTAGAGCGCTGGACCAAGAATTTGAATACTGCTCTTTCCCAAGGCACTGGGTTTCTGAGCTTTCTGATGTTTGCGGCCATCGCTCGCAAATAAGGAGAAGGTTTGTCGACACAGAACCAAACCGCCCAAGCCCCATTTTGGCTGGTGCCGAAGTCTATTCGGCGCGAGGCCAATGACGGGCTTTTGATGGAATGGATCCACGAGGAGCAAGCTTACTGCTCCCGCAAGCTCGCGCTTTCCGCATTCTTTAGTGCTATTGCTTTTGCATTTTGCATCTATCTCGACATCAACTACGACCCCCCGGCCTCTTTGGAATATGCACTGCGCGGACGTGGCTTAATCGCCGCCATCTTTTTCACTGCCGCGATGATCTTGCGTTGGAAACCGCCGCAGAAGTGGATTTCAGCGTTCATGTTCCAAAAGCTCAGTTTCGGGATTGCCGTGATGGCTGCAGTGGCTTACCAGTTTCAGTATTCGGAAGACTATCTCAACCGGGCACGCTACCTACCTCCCATGATCTTTGTGCTGGGAATGTATGCCGGTCGCGTCGGGCCCAGTTTCACGGCGCTCTTCTCCCTCGTGTATGCTGGGGTGGCGACCTATTTCAATATCCACCACCCGGGACACTTCCAAGAAGACTTGAACCACTTCACCATTGCAGTCGTGGGTGTGTTTCTTTTCCAAAACCGCATTTTCTATGAAGCGCGCCACTTCGTCTCCGAGTGGCGCGAGCGCACACGACTAGCCACTGCGGAGCGAGAGGCCAAGATTCTTGCTTCACACGCCTATAAGGAATTGACCAAACTGGTGTACCCGCACGTCGTCGATCAGATCCAGTCGGGCCGGCAAATCGAGCAAACGATGCCTTCTGGGTCCTCGCGTGCTGCTGTGCTTTGCTTGGACGTCATAGATAGCTCGCGCATCATCCACGAAGAGTTCCCCGGTGCGATGGAGCGTTTTCAGGGTGCTATGTATGAACTCATGTCGCGTGGCTACGACGCAAAAACACTGACGGGTACGGGCTACCGAGTGAAAGACGTTGGCGATGGTGTTTATTACTCGCTAGGCTTCCCGTTCACGACCCCTCGTGGGCAGAGAACTTGCGACCTTGCGGTGACCCTAGCCGGCGAAACGATTGAAGCCTTCCACTCCATCATGGGCAAACTCGACTACCCAAAACCCATCACGTGCGGCGTGGGCATTGCGTACGAAGCCATTGAAGGGTTTTTCCCGAGCCAGGGGTTATGCCAGTACGACTTACGCGGCCGCGCGATTATTCTCGCGAACCGCTACCAATCGTTCCGCAAGCAATTAGGAGATCTCGGACTCTTCCAGGAAGGCTCTAGTAGTTTGATCATCAGCCAACAGGTCTATGCGAATCTAAGCCCACCACTGCGGGCGCAATTCAAAGAACTTCGAATGAATGATTCTCTGCGCGTACGAAATGATCAAGATGCCAACGCCATCTACTACCAAGTCTTCAGAGCAACGGCTCTGAAATCCGCCGCTTAGCGACCTGCTCGCTTTTGCTTAAACTTCGAATAGCGTTTCTTAATTCTCAGCCAATTTAGAACTGGCGTCGCGAATCTCTGAATCAAGTGCCACGGGTGGAAGAAGCGGTAGCGGCCCAGCGCAGTATGGCGGTGGAAATGGACGATCGGTGCGAGAATGTAGTTCCAAGCGGCAAAGTTGCTGTACTTCCCAAGGCGAATTGTCGACAGCGACTTATTGACGATGAGATAGCACTCTTTGCGGCCAAATGCCGGGAATGGTTTGCCGACAGCTCGGAAGCCTAGTTTTTCATAAAGCGGCTTCAAGTCAGAGTTGCAGTTAGCGACGATAAAGGGCAGCCGCGAATGGGTTGCGATATGGGCGGCTTGCCGAATGAGCGCTACGAAAATATCCCCACCCCGGAAATCGGCATTCGTGCAGAAGCGAGAGAACTCCACAAACCCCGCTTCTTGGATTTTGTCCGGCACTTTGATGTTCAGCATATGGTGCTCGGACCGCGCAGGATCCTTGCCACAGAAAACCACGCGTGCGGCGCCTACGATCCGCCCACCAATGACCGCCACAATGTGCCGTGAATAGCGATCGAACTCGTCGGCGTGTTCTTCAGGAAGCTTCTTGTCCACCATCTTGCCGACGGAATGGTACGCATCCCGGCGTAGGCGCAAGACTTCTTCCCACTCTTCCCGTCCATTCAAGTAACGAATGCGGATAGCATTGAAAATAGAATCCACGAAGAAGCCTTGCTCGAGCAAGGACTTCAC
>JAIEOG010000333.1 GCA_019750655.1 bacterium | reverse complement strand
GTTCGACTTCGAATACGAGCGTCGCATTCGGCGGAATCACGCCACCGGCACCGCGGGGGCCGTAGCCAAGTTCCGGAGCGATCGTCAGTTTGCGCTTGCCGCCGATTTTCATCCCAGCCACGCCTTTGTCCCAGCCTTGGATCACACGGCCTGCGCCGAGCGGAAACTCAAACGGAGTGCCGCGATCGACAGAGGAATCGAATTTCGTGCCGTTCGTTAGCCAGCCGGTGTAGTGCACTTTCACGTTCTTGCCGGAAGTGGCTTCCGTGCCCGTGCCGACTACGAGTTCTTCAATTTCTAATCCTGGGACCACAGTTTTCTTCTTTCCTTTGGCTGCTGCCGCTTTCGGCGCAGTCGTTTTCGTTTTTTCCGCAGGAGGCGTTGCCGTCTTCGCGGGGGGTTCAGCCGTCTTGGCCGGTTCCTCTGCTTTTTGCTCAGGAGCGGAAGAGCAGTGGGTTAGACCAAAAGCCAACAAAGTAGTTAACGCAAGCAGTGTGTTTTTCATGCCGAGAAAAATACCGGGGAAGCGGGTTATTGCCAATGATTTTACGACGGTGGAGCTTGCACGCGGCGCATCCAGCTAAAAACTGGCCGAGGACTATTCCATCGGGTAGTCTGCCTACATGGAGACGCCAGAAAAGAACTCAGCCCCGGAATTTTTGAACGAGCAGAGCGTTTCTTTGCTGGAAAGCCACTGGCGTGATCTGCGTGCGGAAGCCACCGCTGAGGCCACGCAGGACGGCTGGGCAGTGCGCCTAGTGCCGGGCGCTCGCCTTTTTCCCAAAGC
This sequence comes from bacterium, assembly GCA_019750655.1. Classification (GTDB taxonomy): domain Bacteria; phylum Bdellovibrionota; class FAC87; order UBA2466; family UBA2466; genus JAIEOG01. The sequence continues at coordinate 4,208 of JAIEOG010000333.1, read as the reverse complement.
GGGCTTCAAAGCCATCGAGAAGATCTCGGCCATGGGACTGCTGCGGCACGCGCGCACGGGTCTGCAAAAGGGCCTGGTAGAGCGGCTGCTTGCGATCCTCGAACACCTCGGCCCGGCGAAATCCAACGCCTGATCTCGTGTTAACGATTATTTGTACAAAAGTCTAAGATTCGATTTACACTCCGTCTCACTTCCCATTACAAGAGCCGAAACGAAGCGCTCTCCCGGGGGGAAGTATGAGCAAATATTTTCTAGGTCTGGCCTTTTTAGCCGCGAATTTGGTTTATGCGGCGGATCCACCAGAATGCCGAACGGGCTACCTTCTCTCAGTCGTAAATGAATTTATTCTCTCCGATGGTTCACCTCTCCGTTTGATCGAAAAAGAGCGTAGCGCCTTGGAAGATCGGCTTGAAAAAGATGGAAACCAAAAGGGCTCGGAGACTCTGCTTAATTACATTGTAGTGGCGGAGTTTGGCTTTTCGGAAGGGCTCCGCAATAAGAGCGATCTAATACAAAACCGATTTTTCATGGCAGAGGATGGTGTGGAGCGGGGGGTGAGGTTGGCCCGTGCCGAGTATTACGGAGAGTACAGACACCCTCCTGCTTTGGCATACCCTCGCTCGCGACGCGTGGAAGTGAACTTTATACTCGAGCGCTTTGGCGATCTTTCCAAGCCCGTACCCGCAAACGTACGCGCGGATCACAAGCTCTCGTTTGATGTCACTCAGGCCAGCGCGTCAGATCCAGTGCGCATGGATTTGGTTGCCGACCCTGCAGACAGGGCCGAGGCAGACGAAGTCTTGAAGGCGTTTTCCGCACTTCAATACGCGGCCGTCTTCGATCTGTTCAAAAAGATCCAGCCTCCCGATGCGACGCAAAGCCCGGAGCTGGCCGCTCGCTATGCATTAGCTCAAGCAATTCAAAAAGAACTCGTGAACACACGCCGTGAGGACGTTCTAAATGTCGCCAGCCGGTTCCGAGAAATCGCGTGGGCATGGCAGGAAATCGCAAAAGCCCAAGGCGTTTGCAGCAAGTAAAAAGAGTCGGTCCCTGAATCGGTTCGGTTTCCCGGGCGAAGGTGCCCGGGAAACCGGCCGATTATTTCAAGCGATCGAAAGCGTCGCGGATTTTCTTGCCGAGCTTTTTCACTTCATCGGTCCAGGCGGAAGGGAAGTCGCTGCCCTTGCTGCCTTCGACTACGAGAGTGTCGGCGACTAAGTCGTGAAGCGCTTGGCGCTTCGGTGTGAAGAACGCTACGAAATAGACTAGGAAGAAGCTGAAAACCGAGAACCATGCGAGGGTACTGCGCAGGAGTGAAACGCCTAAGCTCACGCGTCCACCGCGCGCGTTGACTACGATTAATCCCATTGCGCGTTTTCCCGGAGTCGCTTGGGCAGCCGAAGCTTCCGAGAGCGTCTTGTAGAAAAACCAAACCAGAAGCGGCATCGCGTACGGCAAGATGAACTGAGTCATCAGGCCGAACAAGCACAAGACCAGAGAGTCGATTAGGAAAGCCCAGATGCGAGGGCCTAGTGGCGCTGGTGTTAGAGACGCTTTTTCTACGGCTGTCATGGGGCAAGAGATTAGCACGAAGACTGGGTGAATACGAGCCAGGGTGCCCTTTTGCGTAGGGGCCGGGGTGACAAAAGCTGTCGTCTTTTGCAGATCTAGCCTAGGCCAGCTTGGGCACGCGCTTGCAATAGATCCCGGTAGTGGAAGTGGGCCGGAGCGGAAGATGCGGCGAGATTTGAAACAAGAATTAAAGCGGAAACTAGAGCGCGCGGAAGCGCTTTACCAGCGCCCGGGCACTCCCGGCGAAAAAGCCGCTGCCGCCTATGCCATCCACAAACTGCGCGGCAAACTCACGGCCCTAGACGCCTACCTCAAGCCGAAGCCTGAAATCCAAGACTACGTTTTTACCGTCTTTCGCGACGCTTAGTTCACCGTCGTAAACGAAATACATTTAGGCGTGCCGCCCGTGGAATCGCGGAGGCAGACCGTCGAGGAGTAGGACTGTCCGGTACTTCCGCCGCCGGTGAGTGTGAAGCTCGTAGTCGCGCCCGAAGTGGTGCTCAGTGTGGCCGTCGCGCCCGAAGTGGTGCTCGATGTGGACCAGACATAGTTCATTCCCGATCCGCCACTTGCGGTGAGCGTGTTAGCTTGCCCGGAGGTCACTTGGTAAGCGGCATTGACGACGGCAGTAGGCGCCGTGATCGTTAGCACCCCTGTGCCACCTGTTCCGCCACCGGCTTGCTCATTCGCACGCTGCCAGCAATTTCCAAAAGGCCCGATACAGACTTCTTGCCCACAGCTAATCAGCAAAACACCCACAATCAGTCCCAATGCGAGACGGAACATAGAGCCTCCTAGGCTAGTTAGAGCTACCGATACCGACGCGAAGCGCGCTGCTGCCGTGACAAAAACGGTGTTTATTCGACGCAGCGGTAAGTTTCAATCTTGCGGGGGCACTTCTTATTGGTGCAGGTGCCCTGTGCAGAACAACCGAAAGCGTTGCAGTACCCACCCGGTGGCCAGCAGCCGTACATATTGCAGCCTCCGCCTTGGGCAAAAGATCCAAAAGTGTTGCGATCCACGCACGGGAGGTCGGGGATGGGGCCTGTCGGTGGAATTACCGGGGCGATGTTCAAGGGTTTGCCTGCCTCGGCCGGGGCCTCATTCTCGAGGCTGACGACTTTGCCGCCGCGGAAAACGACCACTTTACGAGGGGCATCTGGCTTGTCGCTGCCGTAAACCCAGCGCTCTTGGGCGCCAAAGAAAACGCGATCTAAAGGCTCGCCTGCAACGGCCTTCACCTGTTCTTGGTTCATGCCTTGCTCGACTTGCATGGCTTGGCGGTGGGGCGCCGAAGCGCAACCGATGGCCAGAAAAAGCGGTGCTAGCCAGATCCAGGATTTCATCGGATTTCTTTCTTTTTGGCGCGCCGGGCTTCGAAAAGCTCCAGCAAGATACCTAGGGCGAGCAGCCCAATCGACCACCAAATCTCGGTAGAGCCGTTCTCTCTAGCGTACTTGAAAGACTGCACAAAAAGGAAGACGCAGGTGGCAAGAAAAAGTAACGGGGTTACGGGAGCCCCTGGGATAGCGCGGGCCACGCCTGGGAGGCGAAATGCTGCAACGCATACAAGCCCCGTGAAAAGCCAGAAGAGCGGCGTGGTGTAGAGCACGAAACTCTCAAAGCCGCTGGCGCTTCCAGAGAAGAGCAACATGATGGCGAGTGTAATCGACGATTCCGTCACGATGGACCAAATCGGCGTACCGCGTTCGCTCCATTCGCCCAGGCGTGAGAAAAGCGGGTGGTCTTGGCCCATGGCGTAATAAATCCGAGCGCCCGAGAAAATCATCCCGTGGACAGCACCCAATGCGGAAACGGCAACGAGAGCGCTCACAAAGATGCCGCCAAAACCCCAAAGGCGGTCACCCGCAATCGCGTGTGCAACGGCCTGAGAAGAACGTAGGCCTTCAAACCCGAGGGCATGCAAGAAGCCGAGGTTCACGACGACGTAAAGCACGGTCACGCAAACAGTCCCGAGAATCAGCGTTCGTCCAAGCGTACGTTCCGGATCTTTCAATTCAGCGGCGACAAAGGCGACTTCGTTCCAACCGCCGTACGCAAAGAGCACGAAGATCAAAGCGCCAATCCAGGAAACTTCCGCAGGTGTCGTGGGGGCAGGCGTGGCCGTTCCCGAGCCGGCCATGCCAAGGGCGAGAGCGACGAGAATTCCAATGCCGATGATTTTAGACGACGTCAGGAAGTTTTGGATGCCTTTGCCCTGGCGTGTGCCCAGAGCATTTAAGAACGAGAGCAAAAGGATTGCCCCCGCCGCATAGAGCACCATTCCATGGCGCCCCAGCGGCCAGATTTCCTCTGCATAGCGAGCGAAGACATAAGCCATGGCGCCCAGATTTCCCGGCCGCACCACCGTGAGCATCGACCAGGCGAACCAGAAGCCCACGCGGGGCCCGAAGGCCTGCTTCAAGTAAATATAATCGCCGCCCGTCTGCGGGAGTTTGCGCCCGAGCCCGGCATAGGTCATGGCTCCCAAGAGCGAGAGCACGCCGCCTGCTACCCAGAGCAGGATCAAAACGGTTGCGTTCGGTGTCTTAAGGGCGACTTGCGGGGAGCTTTCAAAGATCCCGGCGCCGACCATGATGCCGACGATAAGGCAGATGCCATCCCAGAGGGAAAGC
>JAIEOG010000352.1 GCA_019750655.1 bacterium | reverse complement strand
TTTGAACCAGATGTACGCTCCCTTCATTCCTCTAGTGGCAAACCACCTTTGGGGGTTGGATAGCAACCAAGCGGCGGTCCATGGCGGCACGGATCTTTGGCGTGGTTCGACACTGACCTTCAAAGTGCCTGCCGATTCTATTCAGATCTACCGCATGGAAAGAGACTTTGGGCCATGAAGACCGCGCTCACAGCTTGGCTTCTGGCTTTGTTTGGCGCGCAGCTTCACGCGGCGCAGCCTCCAAAGACACTAGAAGATCTTCGCCTGCGGGCAATCGCTTACTTCGTCGATAATGCCGATGCCAAAACAGGGCTAGTCAGTGACCGAGCCGCGAACAGCACTAGCCGCGGCACCATGCCTTACAAGAAAGCTTCCATTTCCGCGACGGGAATGGGGCTCGCCGTGCTCGCCCACGCAGCGAAGACCGGGCGCCTCGCACGCCCAACCGCCTACGCCCAAATCGAAAAGACCCTAGCCGCTTGTTCGGCAATGCCACACTACAAAGGTTGGTTCTACCACTTCATCGACCCGCAAACGGGTGCACGCGCTGACCTGAGCGAAGTATCGACGATAGACACGGGTCTTTTTCTGGCCGGCGCGCTCTATGCTGCGCAAGTCTTTCCGGGAACACAGGCGGCTACTCAAGCCCTGGCACTCTTTGACCGCACAGATTTTCCCAACATGCTCACGAATGGCGGCGCCGCGCCATCCAAGACCACGCTCTCGCATGGTTGGACGCCCGAAGGCGGTTACTTGCGCTGGCAGTGGGATTCTTATGCGGAGCATACGATGCTCTTACTACTGGGCATCGGGCACAAGAACCCCATCGCTCCAGCAGTATGGAAGGGGTTTGCGCGGCCGACGATCCAAGGAAAGTATGCCAAAGGAGCTCTGCTCGGATTGGATCTTCCGCTCTTCGTGCACCAATACTCCCACCTCTTTGTGGATTTTCGTGGGTTGAAAGATAGCTTCGGCGATTACTTTGAAAACTCGAAAGCCGCGACACAAGAAAGCCGTTCAGCCACCCTACTCGCCGGCACGCGTGCAACTTACCGCGCTGGCTATTGGGGATTGAGTGCGGGTGACAGCCCCACGGGCGGCTACGAGGCTTACTCTCCCGTGAAGGAAGATGGCACAGTTTGCCCCGGTTGCGCAGGGGCTTCGGCAATGTTTGATCCACCAACAGTCCTGGGCGACTTAAACCGTTGGATAGCGGATCCGAAGATTGCGTCTTATTGGGGGCCCTACGGCTTTCCCGATGGCATCAACCTCGACCAGCAGTGGGCTTCACCGGATGCGATCGGAATTACGGTAGCGGCGTTGTATCTTGGGCTAGTGAATATCCCGGGCGAGGTTTCCATCTGGCAGGACTTCATGCAAACGGCAGCGATGCGCAAAGCGATACCGCTCGTTTTCCCGGCACGTTCTCTAGCGCTTTCCGAGAAGAAGTAATCCGACGAGCGCAAATCCCACGCCCAGTAAGTTCGCGGCCGAGAGCTTATCCCGAAATACCCAGATCCCAATCGGGAGCAAAATCAGCCCTACCGCCACATTCACATACAACGCCGCGAGCGAGATATTCCACCCCGACCGGTAGGCGAGCAGAAAACCCAATTCCAGAAAGCAAATCGAAAAGCCGAGCGCAATCGGTGCCCAGTTCAAATGGGTAAAAGACGCGCGGAGGCTCTCGCCGAAAAACACGAGATATGCCAGGCAAGATGCCGCCGCCACCAAGTAACTCACCGCCAGAGCCCCCAAGGGGTGGGCTTCAGGGTGCGTGTATTTCATGCAGAGGTGGTAGGAAACATTCGCGCCAATCGCCAGGACAACGGAGAAAGTATAGGGGTTCAACATCCGCGCATTCTACCGCAGGGAACTCGTAGAAGTACGAGATTTGCGAATCCGCTCCACGCGTTTGCGCTGGTACATCGAGAAGTTTGGATTCTCCTCGAGAGACATCAGGAACTTAAGCGTAGCCTCACGTAAAACGGCATCCTCTGCACCCAGGTAAGCGATCCGCCCGAACAACGTGTTCCACGGAAGGACTGCTTCTTTATCTGCCAAGAGCACTTCTTCAAACTTATCGAAAACCGCCCGCTGGTGCGCCCGCGGATCGATTTTCACGAGGGCCATGCCCGCTTCCAGCTGTACAGAGACTGCCTTGTCGTCCAGGAGTCGCTTAAGCGGTTCTACTGCCTCTTTCGCTTGTGGCCCAAAGCGCCCTAAGACTTCCGCAGAGTGGGCCTTCAGCCGCTCGAAGGGGCTCTCCAGCAGAGGAACCAGCGCGGGGATGACAAGCCGCGGAGAGTGCTTGGACAGAGCGATCCGGATCGTCTCCAAATCCTTGGATATCCAATCCCCCGCGCTGTGGCCAAACTCGTCTCCCATCCCTCTCTTGTTGATGGCCCAATCAAAATACCGTTGGGGATCGCACTTACGAGCGCGCTCTTCGAACAAGGCGACGAGATTTCGCACTACACCACGTGAGCTAGAGCCGCTCTCCTGAATCCATTCCAAGGCATAGCGAGAGCTTTGTTCTTTTTGCAGCAAGTGCTGCCCTAGCTCGTGAAGGAATTCGTCTCTCTGCTCGATGGAGAGAGCCCCATAAACCGAGGACGCCACGTGGCCTGCTTCGTGAGAGACCGCCCAAGCAGTGAGCTGCGGCAAAATGCTCGGGTGATCGGGCTGCACCTCGAGCAATGCGAGCTTGGCTCGAACGGTCGCTCCGGCACTTGCCATACGGGCATCGGCACTCACCATCAGGGGAACCGCAGGCAGCGCCGCTGGCCCCAGACTTCCCAGTCCAGAGAATAACTGCTCGAGGATTCGGTTAATCGTCGTACGATCGGGGTAGTAGCCATCCGCCAGGGCCAGTTCGCGTTCGAGAGCGTCTTTTAGCAGCGGGAGTCGATTCTCGGGCGGCATTTCCGTGTGCCGGATCCCGATCACTGCCAAAAGCCGTTCTGCGGGATCCACCGACTTTAGACTCTCTTTGTAGATCGCTACCGCCGCTGGGGTAGGTTTATTCACGTTGGAGAGCAGGTAAAGCATCATGCGCCGCGATTCGGGTTCGCTCAGTTTGGGCTTATCATTCCACAGGTGAGCGAAGTACTCGCCCTCTTTCGCCGCGAAACCTGAATCCACAATGAGCGGCAAAGCAGCCAGGCGCCGTGCTCGCTGCACCTTGTTTTTAAGCTGGTCGATTCCCTCGACAAGACGGTAGGCAGCCAGCCGCCTCTGAAAAGTATCTTTCCCCACCAATTCAAAGGCACTGATCTGCCAATCCGCTAGAGCGCTATACCGATAACCCATCATCGTCGGCCTAGCCTCACCGAAGAACTCCAGGTTGTAGACCAAGCACTCAACCTTCAACGCTCCGGGATCAATTGCCGCAAGCTGCGCAAAGCGCTGAGGCCCCAAGAGCCGCATTGCCCGAAGATTCCAGACGTAGTGCCGCTCGGACTCTGCGCCGAGATAGGTTTCGGAAACGGGTGGAAGCTTGCGGACTTCAATCTGCGTCTGAAAGTCTTTTTCATGCAGAGCGATAGATTCTAATTCTTCGCGGTTGCTCGTGTACTCCCGCGCCTTCGCGAAATACAAAAGCCCGAGCTGCGGCAATCCGTAATCCGCAAGCCCCAGAGCGGTAAGGTAAGCAGCCACAAAAGCGGCATGCGTGTAGGGAAACTGGTAGGCAATCGCATCGAGTTTCTCGAGATTGCCTTCGTCCACAGCTTCATCCAAAAGCTGTTTGGCCGGTGCGCCGTAAAACAGATTCACATCGTCATAGAGCCGCGGGGTCGCGTCCAAAACCGATCGAAATCTTGGAACCTCCGTGGAGTGGAGACTTTGGGGAACTTCTTCGACGTCTTCGTCGGTTTCTTTTGGACGCACACAGAAGCTATGAGGGATCGCTTTAAGCTGATCGAAGAGCGGCTTCCAAGTATCGACTACTTCTGTGGGATTGAAAGTGACATGGGGAGGCCGGGGCCCGATGGCTGCCCCCCAAGCGGGAGCGCAGAACAGAAAAAGGATCCCCGCGTGTACCGTTAACCAACCCATTAACAAAAGGATTGTGCGAACTAACGCAGAACGTCAATTGCGATGTCTAAGTTTCATCCAACCACCAAAAAATCGCCAATGTTTTGAAACCCAAGCCCTTGAAAACACGCTGTTTTGACCTGGAATATGCCTTGCACAGTTCTTGTCCATGGCCCGGCCAAGAGCCCCTCTCTTTTTCTCTGCCCTTCTCTTTATGTCACTCGTCTGCGCTCCTGCGCTTGCAGATGGCCAGACCAACCAGCTCGGTGCCGGCGCTACCGCGGCCGGCGGCGGAGACAAGCTCCGTGAACAAGCCGGGAAAATTGCCGAAGACACAAAAGGGAAGAAGGACGACCAGAAAGTCATGGTCGACGTCGACGGGGATGGCAAACCTGAAACCGAAATGACCGTGAAAAAGGCCAAAGAGGTCGCCGCGACGAAACTGGCCCAAGCCACTAAATTCGATTCAGCCGATTTGAAATCCGCGGATAATGCGAAGCTGGTCAGCGATGAACCTGAAGGCGGCGGCTCAAATGCAGGCGCTGGTAAATCCGCGAGCAAAGGTTCAGGCCCGGAACAGCCTTCCAATCCGGGAGCGAAAAACAGTCACCCAGAAATCGCGGATAAAAGCGATGCTATGAAAGAAGGCTGGAATTTCGACGATAACTACAAAGGCCAAAGCGCGGAATACCAACAACAGCTCAAAGATCTAAAAGCTTCCGAAGGCCAACGCGGAAAAATAGCTGCAATGGAAGGCAGCTCCCGCATTACGGAATCGGGGGAAAAGCTGCCCTACTCCGAAACGACTTACGATCCAAAAGATGGCAGCTACACGCATTGGTATGGCAACAAAGACGCCGGAGGAAATTACATCGGGGAAGAAATGCAAGGGTACAACAGATCGGAAGAG
>JAIEOG010000048.1 GCA_019750655.1 bacterium | reverse complement strand
GCCGTCTTCGAAGAGTTCCATTTCCAGTTTGAAAGACATCAAGTGCACGTCTTGGTCGGCCGGGGCAGCGATGTTCACGTACATCTCATCCATGGCCATCCAGTTCCGGCCCGGGGCCGCGGGAGCCGCAGCTGTAGGGGCGCCATGGCCGCCTGCAGGGGCTCCATGTTCTGCCGGGGGCGCGCCATGCTCGGCGGCTGGAGCGCCGTGTTCCGCAGATGCCGTTTCGCCATGGCCCGCGGGGGCTCCATGTTCTGCAGCTCCGCCTTCGGCTACCGATGCGGTCCCACGCGCGGCCGGGATTTCACCCAGGGTGCGGTAGATCTGCATTCCGAAATACGCAAAGACAGCGATATTCGTTACCGCTATTAGTAGAGTCCCGGTTCTGATTAACGCACGCATCTTGCTACGCCTCTTTTTTAACTCTTCCCATTTTAACTTAAGGCAACGCGACGCGGCGTAATGTGGCAAAATCTCAATAATTTATGCCCTAAGGTGCTAGACTAAAAGGCGAACTTCCATGCGCAACACCTTAAGAACTCTCGTTTGTGTGGCCTTTTTCACAATTGCCGGGCGCTTGCTTGCCGACGACCCGGCCCCGGCTAATAAGCCCATCGAAGTTTCCGCCGAAGTGCAGGGCGAAAAGCAGGTCTGGGCAGCGGGCTCCCAATCCCGGTCGGAACACCTTTACCCCTCCCTCTGGGGCCAGGTGGGTATCTTCCGCGTGCGTTCGGGGTACTCGCTGCCTCAAGGCGCGCTGACTTTCGGGATTGGCGGAGAGTTTTATTCTTTGGGCGCTACGAACTTCGGCGCTCTCGGCGTGCAAACCGCGACCACGATCGCGGAAAGCCTTTTCGTCGGTTACGCTCCCATCGATCACCTAACCATTTCGCTCATCCGCCGCAACTCTTCCACGACGTATGGCCCCGCCGGCGGTGCGCAACAACTGGTGTCTTCGCTCGGGGATTTTACGCTCGGGACGCAATACGAATTTATTATCAATCCCAGCTTGTCCGTCGCGCCGGTCGTTAACTTTGGAATCGCTTCGGGCTTCAATTCTCTCGCACCCGGGTCGACATTGAGTGCAGGTCTAGGGGCTGCGGCTACGTTGAGTCTCTATAGTGCCACGCAGCTTCCACTCTTCTTACACGCCCACTTGCTTTATCACTCGCCACAGATGGTCTCGAGTGGTGCCAATGACGAGTTGTTTTTTAACGTCACACGCTTTCATTCTTTGGGTGTGGGTTTAGGCGCTGAGTTTCATTGGGGAGACGTGATTCCGTTCGTCGAGTATACGAATACGATGCCCTTCGGTGGCAATGTAGGGTATTTCAACGCTCCCTCGAAAATTAGCGTGGGCGCACGCTTCACGCCTTTATCCAATAAGAGCCTAGCGATCCTCGCGGGTATGGACATCGGCATGGGCCGACAGATTGCTTCTGGAGTCCCTTACACAGCGCCCGTTCAAGCGATCGCGCAATTGAGCTATACAACAGGTTTAGTCTCGGAAGAGCGCAAGCATTACGTGACGACTGAAGACGTCAACGTCGTCAATCGCCGTTTTGTTATCCGGCGCAATATCAATTTCAAAATCGGCAGCGCGATCTTGGAATCCTCAAGCACATCGCTTTTGGATCAAATCGCGACCGTGATCCAGAAAAACGAAGTCCACAAGCTTCTCATCGTCGGCCACACGGATTCGTCCAAAGGCGATGACTACAATATGAAGCTTTCTCTAGACCGCGCCAACGCCGTGAAGGCCTATCTCGTCGGCAAAGGCATCGCCGAAGAAACCCTGATGACCCAAGGCTACGGCAAGCGCAAGCCCCGCGCCAGCAACGCAACCGAAGAAGGCCGCGCCCAAAACCGCCGCGTCGAATTCATCATCGTAGATTAAAAGGTGCCTATCTACTTCGGGGCCCCTGAGGCGCTAGGTGCGTTACTCTCCGCCGCCACCCGCTCCCGGGATGACCATCTTAGAAGGATCTAAGATCTCATTAAGCTGTTCTTTAGAGAGATCCAAAGTCTCGAGAGCCACTTCGCGGACTGTCTTGTTTTGTGCGAAAGCTTTCTTCGAGATCTCAGCTGCCTTGTCATAGCCCACAACCGGCGCTAGCGGCGTCGCCAGCATCAAGCTGCGTTCCACGGTTTCCAGAATCCGCGCCGTATTGGCTTCGATTCCGGCCGCGCACTTCGTATCAAACATCTTCACGCCATTGGCGAGAATCTGGATCGACTGCAAGAGATTGTGCGCCATCATCGGCATCATGACGTTGAGTTCGAAACTGCCGGATTGGCCGCCAAGCGTGATTGCCAAGTCATTACCCATAACCTGAGCGCAAACTTGGAGCAGCGATTCCGGGATCACTGGGTTTACTTTCCCGGGCATAATCGAACTGCCAGGTTGCACAGCTGGGAGGATAATCTCAGCGAAGCCGCAACGTGGGCCACTCGCCAGCCAACGGATGTCGTTGGCGATTTTCGTCAAAGACACTGCGACGGTTTTCAGTGCGCCGGACATTTCCACGCAGGCATCTTTTGACGCTTGTGCCTCGAAATGGTTCTCAGCCTCTCGGAAGGGCAGGCGAAGCTTCTTCGCCAAGACTTCCGAGACGTGTTTGCCGAACTGCGCATCGGTATTAATCCCCGTCCCGACAGCCGTGCCGCCGACAGGCAATTCGCAAAGGCCTGTCAAAGCCCGCTCCACACGCTCGATGCCTTTTTTAACCTGGTTCTCGTAGCCCGAAAATTCCTGGCCCAACAGAATCGGCGTCGCATCCTGCAAATGCGTGCGGCCCGTTTTCACAATCTTGTCAAACGCACCGGATTTTTTCTGCAATGTCGCCCGGAGGTTTTTCAATGCCGGCAAGAGCTGCTCTTGAACCATCACAGCCGCGGCCACGTGAATGGCTGTCGGGATAATATCGTTGCTCGATTGCCCCATGTTCACATGGTCATTCGGGTGCACAGGCTTCTTCGTGCCGACCCCGGAACCTAGCGCGAGGTTTGCGACATTGGCCGCGACCTCGTTAAAATTCATATTCGTGCTGGTGCCTGATCCCGTCTGGAAAATATCAATCGGGAAGTGCGCGTCGTACTTGCCTTCAGCGACTTCTGCAGAGGCGCTAGTAATCGCGGCCGCGATCTTCGGGTCCAGTTTACCCAGTTTCTGATTCACTTCCGCGCAGGCTGATTTAATCGCCGCCAAAGTCCGAATAAAATCCCGGCTAAACCGCAAGCCACTGACAGGGAAGTTTTCCACCGCTCGCTGCGTCGTCGCGCCATACAGCGAATCAGTCGGAAGCTTCATTTCCCCCATCGAATCTTTTTCCATCCGAAAATCGGCCACGGTGCACCTCAAGGTAAGAAAGAGTGAAAAGCTGGGAGAAAAATAACGCCCCAAAGCCCCAAATTCAACTTTTCAAAACACGGTGAACCGAAGCGTGGTGCGCGGAACAAAGCGTGGTGAGATTTTCCAAGCTATGACCGCCGCCCAAACCCCAAGGTTTGATGTGGTGCACTTCGGTCCAGTGCTTTTGTCCGCAGTTCTTGTGTTGGCAGGCGCCGCGGTCGCGTTGATTTACTTCGTGGAGGATTTTCCGGGGGATAGTCCGGGGAATAATGCGGGAAGGAGTTACCCTGCCTGGGTAGGGTGATTTGGAAGCCTTGGCCGGCGAATCGGACCGTCTTCCCGGGCTAAGACTGCCCGGGAAACGGCCGAAGCGCGACCGTTGCAGATTGAATAGTTCTCGGAGGTCTTCTTGGCTGTTCTTGTCAGATGCCCCAGCTTCCAGGCTTGTTCTTTTCTGGCTGTTTACCCTGCCTGGGCAGGGTAAAAGCGCCTTTTTCGCGAAGGCGCGTTCCGCGCGTTGGACGGGGTCTTTGGCTTTTAGGAAGAAGTCCATCAGGATCTCGAAGGCTTCTTCGTGACTCGCAGATTTACGCAGCTGATTGGATAGGATCTCTTTGGTTCGGGCTAGTTTTCGCTGAAATTCTGCGCTCGCGCCGAATTTGATCTCCAAGCGATTCTCTGCGACCGGTCTAATGGTTTCGCGCACGGCTTTTTCTGGGAAAGCTTTTTTGATTTCCATCTCAAGCTTGGCCTTCGGCAGTTCCGCCGCCTTCGGGAGCCAGAGTTCTTTGTTTTCTTGCGTAAGCAGGGGAGCGATCTTGCCCGCGTTGGTCAGAGTAATCTGATCTTGTTCAACGGCCAGCTTGAGTTCCGGCACAGATTCACTCTTGCGCGCAATCGCGATGAAGTTACACGCCTGATAATCCGAAAGCTTGAAGTCGCCGATGCAGAACGCGTAGAGCGAGCTATAACCTAGGTCCAGATAGCCTTTGGTTTTCTCTATCGGCACCAAAAGTGCGATGATCGCTTTCTCATTCCGCCGTAAATCGTCACAAAGCCGAATCCCTTGCTGTCTAAGCGCTTCGAAACTCGTCATCGAAAACTCCTTTTTATCGTCGATAAACACAGAATTATTTCTACGCTCGAAGAGCGAATTGTAAATACATTTGTATGTTAAATAATCTTAAGTCTCGTCGATATACGGCGCGCATTTACCCTGCCCAGGCAGGGTAAACAGCCAAAGAAAAACAGGCCTGGAAGCAAGGACTGGTTTCATCTCGGACAAGGAAGACCTCCGAGAACTATTTAAGCTCCACCGGCCACTATCGGCCGTTTCCCGGGCAGTCTTGGCCCGGGAAAGCGGACCGACTCGCGGACACGGTCTCCTAATCCCCCACCCCACCCAGGCAGGGTAACTCCCAAGCTTGCGTACGCGGACCTCATGCTGCATTATGCAGCCCGATGAAAAGGCGCACCAAAATTATCTGTACCCTAGGCCCAGCAGTTGCTTCCCGGGAACGCCTCCTGGAGCTGGCCCGCACGGGGATGGACGTC
>JAIEOG010000189.1 GCA_019750655.1 bacterium | reverse complement strand
AATTACGTGCCAGACGGCCTATATCAAAGCGCACTACCCCGTTGAGTTTTACGCTGCTTTGCTCAGTATCGAGCGTGAAAACACGGATAAGATTACGAAGTACATTGCCGATGCCGCCCGGCACGGAATCGCTATTTTGCCCCCGCACATCAACGAGTCCGACACGGACTTCACCGTGCTATCCGACAATGAAGTGCGCTTCGGATTAGGCGCGATCAAAGGCGTAGGCCAGATTGCGATTGATTCGGTTTTGGAAACGCGCAAAGCCGAAGGGCCTTTCAAAGATCTGTTTGATCTCTGTGGCCGCGCCAGTACGCGCTCGGTGAATAAGCGCGTGATCGAAGCTTTCGTGAAAGCGGGAGCCTTAGACGGTTTCCAGATCCACCGCGCGTCGCTTTTCAAAGCTATCGACTCGGCCCTGGAACAAGGCACGTCGCTGCAGAAACTCAAAGACCAGAACCAACCGAGCTTTTTGGATCTTTTGGGTGGAAGCGATGATTCCTTCTCGCAGCGGACGGTTTCGTATCCCGATTGCGAGCGTTGGGAACGCCTCCAAGAACTGAGCTACGAAAAAGAGACTATCGGCATTTTCGTCAGTGGACACCCCTTGGATGATTTCGAATCTGAAATCGAACGCTACACCACGTCTACCATCGAGGAATGCGTGAATAGCCAGCGCTCGCGCGATGTCATGGTCGCAGCTTGTTTGGTTGGGATGCGCGAATTCATCACCCGGCGTGGCGATCGAATGGCATTCGCTACCATCGGCGACAAAGACGCTGAAATCGAAGCCGTAATTTTCTCGGACATCTACTTGGAATCGGAAGAACTGCTTAAGTCCGACGAACCCATTTGGGTGAAGGGCCAGCTCGAACGCCAAGACAATACCTCGAAGCTTATCTTGTCCAAGAAAGGCGGCGCGAAAGTTTTTGCTCTGCGCTACGCCTACGAAGTTCTCGGCCGGGAAATGCACATTCACTTGAAGCCCAGCCTAACGCTGAACGACCGGCTGACGCGCTTTCGCGGCCTTTGCGAAGCCGCTCAGGCACCGGGCGGGGTTCCTGTCTATCTTCACGTCCGTACGGAAGCCCGGGCGGACGCGGTGTTAAGGCTGAAAGGCTCCCTGCCGCTCAAGCGGGACATGGTCCACTCAATCCGTTCCCTGTTTGAGCCGGATGGGGTTAATATCGAGTTTCGATGAGAACATTACTCCTTTTGCTCTGCTTGTTTGCCGCGCCTCTCCACGCTGCTACGGAAAGTTTTACGATTTCCTCGCAGCAACTTCCAGCGCTACCGCCTACGGCGGCAGAGCCGCCACCTCTTTTTGAACGCCTGCAACAACAAGCTGTGCGCAATTACCTGCACCGCGTACTCAGAGACCGCTTCAGCCTCTACGAAAGCCAGATCACCAATAAGTTTGCTGAGGATTACATCGCGTACTCGCAGATTACGAAACAATCTGCCGACGGCACTCAGATGGAAATCGAAGTGACGCTTAACACCAGTGGCTTAGACCAGTGGGTGCGTACGAATGAAACCAAAGCGGCGGGTTCGACGACACTGCGCCCGGCGTTTTTCTTTTCATCTTCGGTCCCCGGCTTCGCCTTCGATGCCAGACAAACCGCGATGGCGGTCAAACAGGCCGGCGCTGGTCAGACGGTATTCCGTGCCATGCAGTCTGCTTTCCAAAAGTTCAATACGTCGCTTACTCCGCAAGACGAACTCTTTGCGGGCACACGTGCTCCCACAAACGAAGGCCAGATCAGCAGCCTGCGATCGGCCGCTGGGGCGCAGGGATACAACGCTGCTGTGTGGGCGAATCTCGCACCCTGCCCTCGGTGCGGTACCCGGTTGGAAATTTTCCTCTATAACTTGCCGCAAGCGCGCATCGTGCAGTCGTTCCGCGTGGACTTGCCCCTGAGTGCTTCGGAGCTTTCGGATGGTTCGCGCTTGTCGAAAGAGGCGAACAAGACTTTCCAAGAATTCACCCAGGGCATGGAAGAATCCGTGTCCCGTGGGACGCTGTTTGCGACCGAATACCGAGTGACGGTCGAGGGATTGAAATCCCGCCCCTACAAACAAGTCGATGCTGCACTGGGTAAGCAAAGCTGGATTTTGCTTTCGTCCTTCAGCCGCGGCACTGCGGGCTCGGCGGAATTCAAAGTACTAAGCACCTTGCCGGCGCGTGATTTCGCCCAGCGTTTCCAGAACGCCCAGTTCCCGGGAATGACGCTGCGATTAACGGGATTCGACAACCAGGGTGTCGCCCTGCGTTACCTGCAGTAGCCGCGATTGCACGGCCTTTCGAAAGGTGAGATATTGGTAGGCGAGTTCGAGCCTTACACTCTTTAGCCATTAAAAATCGTACCGAGGATCGCTCCCATGCGAATTCCCTTGTTGGCTTTAAGCTGCGCCGTTCTTTTCGGCTGCGCTTTTTCTCCGCAGCCGCACGAGATCATGACTCATAAAGAGGCAGATCTGAAGCCCGGGCAGGTGCGTAAACGCATCGTTGTTTTGCCTTTTGTAAACCGCAGCGACTACCAAGACGAATCGCTGACCAAAGCCGCCCTTTTCGAAATCCAGCAAGCCGTTGAGAACAGCACGGATCTCATCCTCATCAAACCTGACGAGCTGGAAGATCCTGAATCCCTTTATTCCGCGGGCGGGGAATACCATTTCCGCAATGTTTTCGAACAAGCGCGCCGCGCGAGTGCAACGGGCGTTGTCGTCGGGCGCATTGAGAGCCTCACTCTCCAGGAAGAAACTCAAGGCACAGGCGTATTGGGCGCAAAGGAGCATTCCGCGAGCGCCCGCGTGACCTTCCAACTCTATGACGTCGGCAATGAAGCCGAAGTTTTCACTCGCACCGCAACTGCGGAAGTGAAGCAAGAGCGTGTACCTTGGTTGGAAATCCGAGGCCCCGCCTCGGAAATGGAAGAAGGCAAACAAGCCGTTGGCCGCGCGCTCGAGAAAGTGCTCGATCGTTTTCCAGCCATCGCGCGCAAGCTCGCTTGGGTAGGGCGGATCGCGAAAATCGATCTCAATCGTTTCTACATTACCGGCGGCGAACAAACGGGCTTACGGCCAGGGCTTCTTCTGCGCGTGTACGAACCTGGCACGGCCGTCACCGACAGGCTTAATGGCAACGACCTTGGCCATGCGCCCGGGCGCTTCAAAGGCCTCTTACGCATTACCGAAACCTTCGGAACCGATGCTTCTGTCGCTGTGCTCTACACGGGCGCAGGCTTTCGTGAACAAGACCGCGTCGAAATCCATAACCCGGACCACTCCTGATGAAACCCAACGAGATGGTGTCTTTACTGTATAGCGTTTCTCTTCTGCCAGCGGGCCTCGCCCTAGTGAGCTTGGCGCTGCGCGGGCATTACCTTTCGGCGATGGCGATCTTTGCCATCGGCATCACGGGCCAGTTGCTCTTAGAAACCTCTCGGTATGGTTGGTCGCACCCAGATTCGCTCGCGCAGGCCTTGCCGCAAGCGGCTCGCCGGGTGTTTGTGCTTTTAGCACTCGCGGCGCTGCATTCGCTGGGCTCGTGCCCGGCTTGGTTTCTGGCGTTCGTGATTGCAGCGACTTTAGTGCAATGGAGCGTTTTCTTTCTGGTGCGGCCTTCGCGTTTGGCGCCCCCGCTGCTCCCCGAACTCAAACCCTGGAACGCGCTCTGCCAGGCGGCGCTGATTGCTATCTTCTTCTGCGACTTCGCTTTGATTGCGGCTTACCCGAATAACTTCCGCTTCAGCGAAACCTTCCACCTAGCGGGGTATTCTTTCCTCGCTTCTCTACTGACCCTGCACTTGGCACACGACTTCTACCGCATGCGCCGCGCCCTGCTCTACTGGCTGCGGTCCCTGGCGTACCAAAGCTAACTCTGTTATCGCTACTCGGTGGAAACGATCTACCGCCGGGGCATCTCCTGGCCCGACCTCGAAACGCTGCAAGCCGAGCTCAAGGCCCGTGCCCTAGCCGATGCTTCCCAAGCTTTTCTCCTAGTTTCCGAACCGACTCCGACATTCACTCATGGCATTTCCGGAAAACCCAGTGCGCTGCTTTGGGCCAACCCCGCGGAAAAAGGTGTGGCTGTCTACCCAGCCGATCGAGGTGGCCAGTGGACCTACCATGGGCCTGGGCAAATCGTGGCCTACCCTATCGCTCACTTGGAAACTTTGGGCTACGCGCGGCGGGGTGTGCGGCCCTACCTCCACGCGCTGGCGAGTTCGGTCACGCGTTTCGTCCAAAACCAAGGAATCCAAGCCGAGGTCCGGGACTGTCCCTTCGGAGTTTATGGGCCCTCGGGCAAATTAGCGTCTTTTGGGATTTCCGTGCGCCAAGGCATCGCGTCCCATGGCGTTTCGGTCTACCTCAAACCTCAGGGTGACTACTTTCAGGGAATCGTGGCTTGCGGGGCTGCCGAGATCACTTCGAGTTCGCTGGAGCAGGAAGGGGTCTCGCTCGACTGGGACACCGCAGCACATGCGTTAAGCGATTATATTAAAAGAGGTTTCGAAGGCTCCAAAAAGTGATAGCCTTGTCAGCATTATTTTAACTTCACTCTGAAGGAGTTGCGGATGGCGGAGAATAAACACAATCATGCAGTGATGGTGGCGGCAGCGGGCATCGTAGGCCTCATTGTCGGTATCGGCGGAGCGCTCTTGTTCTGCGGTGGCGGGATGTCGGGCGGTGACCCAGTAGTCGCGACCTACAACGGCAAGAACCTCCGCGCCTCTGAAGCTTTCGCTTCCGTGAAAACGCGCCTCTTCGACCTCGAAGACGAAATGTACCGGACCAAAGAACAAGCGATCAACGACGCCGTTGAACAGCGCTTGATCGAAGCCGAAGCCCGTAAACAAAATCTTTCC
>JAIEOG010000107.1 GCA_019750655.1 bacterium | reverse complement strand
GCCGCAGAGACGCATGTGCAGGTCTCCGACAACGGCCTAGGTGTCGCGGAAGCCGATCAGGGAAAAATCTTCGAGATCTTCCGCCGCTTGCACCACCGCTCGGAGTACCCGGGTGAAGGCATTGGTCTTGCGTCATGTAAGAAAATCATCGAAGCCCACGGCGGCCGAATCTGGGTGACGTCAGAGCCTGGTAATGGCGCAACCTTCCATTTCACTCTACCTAAGAACAGCACGCTACAAATGGCATAGTTGCTGCAACCTCTTCGTTCAACACTCTTTGAACGAAAGGAAGTGAGTGATGAACGCAACGAATAAACTGAAAACTGCAACAGCCGAAGCTACAGGAGCTGCGGAAGATGTCGCATCGAATCTGAAAAGCGTCGGCCAATCGATTTGGGGTCAAGCCGGGGAGATTAAGGACGCCGCGGTAGACAAAGCGCGGGATTTGGGTGAGATGGCCTCCGACGAAGCACAAAGTCTTCTAAAAAATCATCCGGGCCCCGTTTTAGCAGCGGGTTTTGGTGTCGGTCTTTTAGTGGGTTTCCTTGTGGCACGTAGGTGAACAAATGAAAGCAACCCCTTACTTCGAGCAGAAAAAAGACATTCCAGAACTCCTGGGAGGTATTGGCGCCGACGTGCAAAAGCTCGTTCGGCAAGAATTGGATTTGGCCAAGCTCTCCCTACAAGAGGACTGGATTAAAGCAAAGAATGCCGCGGCTTTGAGCGTGGGCGCTTATACCGCCTATGTTTTCGCCGGGGGTCTCGCGCTAGTAGCAATGGCCTTCATACTACGCGAGATGGGATTTGCCCTCTGGGGCGCGTTCACTTTGTTAGCGCTAGCTTCTGCCGGAGTAGGGGTTTGCACTTCCCTACTCGCCCGGCGGTGGTGGGAATCCACTCGGTTTATTCCGAAGCTGGAGCAAAAGCTGACGGTGAAAACACCCGAAGAAGCGGCGAAAGCCGAGGCCAAAGTGGTGGATTTACCCCGGGGAGGCTGAGCCCTTCCGGGGGCCGCCCTTGGAAATCAGACCATACTTGAACGCCTTACGGTAAAGCGTCACACGATCGATCCCGAGAATATCTGCAGCGCGGGATTTATTAAAACCTACACTCTGCAAAGTATTGGCGATATGTCGCCTCTCTAACTCTTCCAAAGACTCACCTGCAGAAATCACCGTCTCCGAAGCGTGAGAAGCCGCTGCAGCTATTGTGGCTGGGCTGTGGCTCGACACATCCCCATCCATGATTTCTGGGGGAAAGTCTTCAGGGAAAAGTGTCGCGGTGCGAGACATTGCCGCAGCTCGACCAATCGCGTTTTCGAGCTCGCGAATGTTCCCGGGCCATGAGTAATGGGTGAGGAAATCCATCGCTTCTTCAGAAACGCTCGTCAGAGGCTTGCCAGTCTTTGCGGCAAAGCGCGAAGCGAAGTAGCGGACTAGGTCAGGGATATCCGAAACGCGGTCGCGCAGTGGAGGCATCTGGATGCTGATCACTTTCAAGCGGTAGAAAAGATCCTCGCGGAACTTTCCATCCAAAACATACTGAGGCAAGTCGCGGTGGGTAGCGACGATTACGCGCACATCGACGCGCACTGTTTCGTTGGATCCCACAGGCTTGATCTCGCCTTCTTGAATGGCGCGCAAGAGTTTCACTTGCAGGGATAGCGAAATATCCCCAATTTCGTCGAGGAAGAGCGTGCCGCCATTGGCGACTTCAAACAGACCGCGCTTATTCTGCACAGCGCCCGTAAATGCGCCGCGGACATGGCCGAAGAGCTCCGACTCCAGGAGGTTCTCCGAAAGCGCGCAGCAGTTCACCGTCACGAATGGTTTGGCGGCCCAAGGGCCCTTTTCATGAATAGCCGTCGCGACGAGCTCTTTCCCCGTGCCGCTTTCACCCGTGATCAAGACGTTCTCGCGGCTCAACGCTGCACGCGCTAAGGCGCCATAGACGGAGATCATCGCGGAAGAACGCCCCACCATGTGGCGCTCGTCTTCGTTATTGATCGGGATATCTAAAGAAGCGCCCTTCTTGGCGCCTAAGGTCTCTCGGTGCTTCAGCGTGCGGGCGACGACCGTTTTGAGCTCCGTCTCCATCTGGATGAGATCGAGCGGCTTGCTGATGTAATCAAACGCGCCTTCGTGGATGGCGCGTACAGCGGTGTCGACGCTTCCATAGCCTGTGATGAAAACCGTGAGGCAATCCGGTTGCAGGCGCTTCACAGCAGGGAGAAGCTCGGTGCCTTCTTCATGGTCCAAGCGCATATCGCAAAGAACCAGATCAAAAGAACCCTTTTCCAGAGCCGCAGAGGCACCGGCGATGTCGTGAGCCATTTCGGTCTGCTGGCCATCGGCCTGCAGGAGTTCCGAAATGAATTTCGCGGCATGTGGCTCATCATCCACAACAAGGATGCGGAGCGGCGCAGCAGAGATATTTTTCACGTTTTCCTCGGTCACAGGAGCTCCGTTCTTAGATGAAATTATAAATGAATTCCAGCCAAAAGGAGAAATCCGCGAGACTCCCATGAAGCCCCGGTATTGCTGACGTTTAAGAGGCCCAGCATATAGCGGAGGTTCACAAACACCGGTCCTAAGTCTACACCGGCACCGAACGCGACGCCGAAATCAACCGTTTTAGGGTCGAAAGTAACCGCCCCGGCATTCCCACCGGCCTCAGCCACAAGCGAATTGGACAGGTTGAATGTAAAGTTGGGTCCGCCAAAGATATTGGCCCGAATCCCTTCGCCGAAATTAATGCGCAGGAAAATCGGCACATCCAGAGCATTCACTCGCGCAGTCACATTGCCGCTGCCGCCTTCCACAATCGTTGAGCCGCGTTGGGTGAAAAGCGCTTCGGGTCGCAACGAAAGGTTCTCATTCATCGGCACATCGACTGCGATACCGCCCGTGAAACCCGCGATATTCGATGCGGAGACACCCGACGGGGGATTGAGGTTGGTGAGCGCCACACCCGCTTGGAGGCCCACTTTGACCCCAGTTTCTCCTGAAGCAGAAGCCGCCAACAAGAACACTGCAGCACCTAGTGCATGAATCCGCTTATTCATATGAACTCCTTTGTTGCCCCGCCATTGTGCATACGCCGTGCCAGTACAGTCTGGCGTTAGGGCCGCACCGCTAAAGTGCACTCTCGCTTGCCTGCAAAGCCTTCCCGGGCAATCAGCCGGAACTTTTTCTTCAAAAGCGCCTTTTTTAAGACGCTTGTGGCTGCATAAGACGCAAAAACACAACGCCCCTCACCCGCCGCATCTAAAAAACATTCTAACCATCCAGACGACCAGAGCTGCGGAGATGTATCAGAACTAAACGGATCGTAGAGAATCGCATCAAAACGTTTGGGCCATTCCGTAGCATCACGCAGAGCGCCTTCGCATTCCCACTGTCCAGACCGCAACCAGTTTCGAAGCCGGAGCGAAATGGCAGAGGGGGCTACATCCATCTTATGGGCCGTGCGCTCGGTAATACGGTGGTAAGCCGCTTGGAGCGAAGCCGCGGGAGAAGACGTTTGGGTCACCCAATCGAGAAAACTCTGGCGCAAGGCGGGATGTGCTTCGAAGGAGCGTAAGCTCATCGATTCGCCCCCACCGAAACGTTCGGCCCATGCCGCGAGCAGAATTTCCAAATAACCCAACCCCAGGCCGACGGAGACAAAGCTGCGGCCTTTGGTTCCCCAGGCGAGTTGGAGTGCTTCCCCATAGACATATTGTGTTTCGGAAAAGGCGCCGGCGCGGTGGTGCATCCATTCCCCGCCCTCACCGCTAGACAACGTCGGGCTTCCATCTGCTGTTGTATGGAAGACGAAGTCGTTGGGGTTTTCCATGGGTTCGATCTAGCATGGGGCCCATAGAATGGCTTTACCGTTTGTCCCCATTGGAGATCGTTACAGAGAGCGCTTCGGCGGGCGTGTGCAAAAAATCCCCGTAACAGTCGCCGGTGATTGCCCGAATCGCCGTGGCTTGAAGGGAATGCAAACGTGTATCTTCTGCGATGAGTGGGGATCCGCAGCGTACCCGGAGCAAAGGGGCCAAGAACTCCGCGATCAAATCGAAGCGAAACGCCAGCTCTTGGGCGAACGCTACGCGGCCACGCGCTTTCTCGTTTATTTCCAGGCTTACACGAGCAGTTTTCTTTCCGTGAAGCGCCTGCGGGCGCATTTCGAAGCCGCGCTGGAATACCCCGAAGTCGTCGGCGTGGTACTCGGCACACGGCCAGATTGCGTTCCGCCTGCGCTGTTAGAGTTAGTGCGTGAATTTCAAAAGCGGACATTTGTGTCGATAGAACTCGGTGTACAGACGTTTGATGAAGAAGCGCTGGTGTTTTTACGCCGCGGCCACACCGGCCAAGCAGCGCGCGAGTGCATCCGTAAGATTAAAACCACTGTGGATGTCGACTTGGGAATCCACCTGATCTTCGGCCTCCCCGGAGAAACGAATGAGTCGATGAGGGATGTGGCGCGCGAGGTTGCTGCTCTGCCCATCGACCATGTGAAGCTCCATAACCTGCATGTTTTGAAAGGCACTCCGCTCGCCGACCTGCATGCGCGCGGCGAGTTTGAACCTCTGAGCTTGGAGGCCTACGCGGATCGTGTCGCGCTCTTCTTGCAGCACCTCCCGCGGCACATCGCAGTCGATCGGTTGGCAGCCGTTTCCTCTCGCTGGGACGAACTCGTCGCACCCGAGTGGACCCGTTACAAGATGAAAAGCCACCAGTTTATTGTCGATAGAATGTCTGCTCTCGGTCACGCACAAGGGGATCGCATCTTCTAGCTTACGAAGACGTCCGGAACGGTTGTCAAACCAGCGTTGTAGTGT
>JAIEOG010000388.1 GCA_019750655.1 bacterium | reverse complement strand
ACTCTTGAGATACTGCCTGCGCGGTAAGGGATTTACCGCAACCCGGCACACCGACGAGCAGCATTCCTTTGGGGCTCGGGAGCCCGAGGGCGCGGGCTTCTTTTGAAAAACCTCGCCGGCGCGCTGCTAACCACTGGCGCAGGAGCTTCATGCCGCCCACCGAATTCTTCTGGCCCTGCGTATCGATGAATTCTACTAGGCCGCTTTTGCGGACAATCTGTTTCTTTTCCTCTAGCACTAAGCGCGGGTCTAGCTTGCCTTCCGAAACGAGGCTTTTTGCGAGAACGTTTTCCACTTCTTCTAAGGTGAGGCCACCGGACGCTTCGGCCAAAAGCTCGCGTTCGGGTTCCGCTGGAGCTTTCTCTCCTAAAGAGGCGGCAGCGCGATCGATGAGCGGCCGGATTTCCTCGCGTGTGGGCAAGGGCATATCCAGGACAGCAATTTCTTTCTGCATCTCAACCGGCACTGTGAAGCACGGGGAGATGAACAAGATGTTCTTAGGCAAACGCTTAAAGGCTTGTCCTAGGTCGCGCAGCTTGCGCACGACAGAGGGCTCTTTAAGGTAGGGGTGAAAATCCTTCAACACGAGTACCGATTTCTCGGGCACCGTTTCAAACCATTTTAGAACACCTAATGGATCCACCATGTCGGGGGTCGCACTAGTGCCTTTGACGACTCCCTGGGTGCGGCTCCAGACATAGACTGCACTGCCGCGCGCTTGGCAAACGCTCTCAATGGCTTGTAATGCGCGCTCTTCTTCCCCAGTGTGAAGCGCGATCAAGCTGTAACGCGCCCGGATATGGGCGGAGAGCTCGGAAGCGAACTGGCTTAGGCTTTTCGGGTCCATCAAGTACCTCGCTTCCTTACTAAGGCAATTCCGATACCAACTTTGCGGGCCGCGGCGCAGGCATGGATCCGAGGTGGGAGTCTCGCTTTCGTTACAAGAATGATTCAAGCCCGCGGGTACGGCGTTTCAAATCTGAGAAAACAGCGCGTTCGTTTCCAAATCCGTGCCTGCGGCCGCGTGGCATGGCGGTTGCTTTATCAGTGGGCGGGAGGAGCTTTTGAGAAGCGATTTTCTTAGCCATGCAACGAGTGCCCTCGCGGCACTTTTGAACGAAGCCTTAGGGGAAGAGGCGTTTAGTCTTTTCCGCAAAATGCCTCGTGTCGTGGTGGGAACCCCGTACACCCCGAACAGTACCGATCTCCACCTGCGTTTCGCAGGCCACGAGGTCGTGCACCGTGAGGGGGGAACGTTTCGCTGTGAGGATCCGGAGGGTGGGGTTTTGGTTTTCCGAAACCCTGATGCTCTTCGACTCCATTACCAGCTTTGGGTATCGCCTTCTCAAGGCTTGGC
The DNA here is from genome assembly GCA_019750655.1 of bacterium. GTDB lineage: Bacteria > Bdellovibrionota > FAC87 > UBA2466 > UBA2466 > JAIEOG01. Next base: position 3,447 of record JAIEOG010000388.1, on the reverse strand, counting down.
GCTAGCGGCCTGGGATAGGTTGCTGGCCTACTTCTTTGATCATGCGGCAGTAGATCCATTTATCCCGGAGTCTTTAAAGGCGGTTCCCGGCCTTTACCAACGCTTGTTGCAAGACCGAGCCAAACTCTCTGTCGAGCATTCGAGCGCGGGCAACACGGACCCTAACGAACCATTGTTTTTAAAGATCCAATACTCGGCCCTCTACCACAGTGGGGCCGTGTTGAACCGAGAGGCGTTAGTTAAACAACGCGTCTTCGATTACCGGAATACTGAAAGGAGTATCCCTTGAGTACGTACCATGCCCCAGGTGTCTATTCGAATATCGTGTCCAGTGGAAACAAACCCATCGAGTCGGTGGGGAGTTCCACGGCGGCCTTCATTGGCCAAACCAGTACTGGCCCCGTCGATAAAGCGATGTTGGTCAGCAGCTGGGCACAATACCAAAAGCTTTTTGGAGGCCTAGCGGAGGGTGGCTACTTAGCGCATTCCGTTTACGGGTACTTCCTCAATGGAGGAAGCCGCGCCTTCATTAACAACATCGGCCCCGCGAAAGAAGGCCAGACCGCTGAGGAAGTGGCCGCCGCGATTAAGGGGGAAGACAAAGGGCCGGGCCGCCGGACGGGCTTGAATGCCTTCAAGGGCATCGATGAAATCGCGCTCGTGGCGGCCCCCGGCTTCACTTCAGGCATGGTCCACCAAATGTTGTCGGATCACGCGGCGGAGTGTGGCGATCGCATGGCCATTCTTGATGGCATAGACGACCTGGGCGAGGCACAGCTCCACGAGTTCCCGCGCATCGGGGACAGTAAAGACGCTGCTCTCTACTGGCCGTGGATTCAGGTCTTCGACGAATCGACGAAGAAAATGGCCTATGTGCCGCCGTCGGGCCACGTCATGGGCGTTATTGCCCGCGTGGATTCCGAGCGCGGTGTGCACAAAGCGGCTGCGAATGAAACCATCCGCGGCGCGCTTGGCCTGAAGTACTCGCTCACGCGGAATGAGCAAGCCTTGCTCAACCCGCGCGGCGTGAACCTCATCCGCGATTTCGATGACATGGGCATCCGCGTGTATGGCGCCCGCACCTTGAGTGGCGATCCGGAATGGAAATACCTCAACGTGCGCCGGTTGTTCCAGGTTGCTAAGCAGAGCATCACCAAAGGCACCGAATGGGTGGTCTTTGAGCCGAACAACGAGCAGCTCTGGGGCGGAATCGCACGCAACATCCGCGCGTATTTAAAGACTCTCTTCGCGCAAGGTGCGTTGAAGGGGAAAACTCCGGAGGAAGCGTTTTACGTCCGTTGCGATGCTTCTACGAATCCGCCGGAGAATATTGACCTGGGGATTGTGACGATTGAAATCGGGATTGCTCCCGTGAAACCGGCAGAATTCATCCAGATCAATATCCAGCAAAAACTGGAAACGGAACAAACCAACTAACCCCAATGCCAGCCCTGGGATGCTCGGCGGTCGTGCAATAAAGCAGGGCCGTCGAAGTCTCAAGACTGGCCGTAAGAAAGGAGAAACACATGGCTGGAACAGATTTCCTCACAGTTTCTACCTATGAGGTCAAAATCGACAATCTCCCGGGCGATAGCTTCGTCCGTGTGAGCGGTATCGGCATCGAGGCGGAAGATATCCCCGCGAAAGACGATAACGGCAAACACACGGTCAATACCCCCGGTGTAACCAACGCGCGTGATTTGACCCTCGTGCGCCGTTTTACCGGCGACAAGTCACTGCACGACTGGATGCAAGAGGTAAAAACCAAAGGGAACATGGCCAAGAAGCGTACGGGCTCCGTGCGATTGCTCAACAACGAGCAAAAGCAAGTCGCCCAGTTCGACTTCGATGGCGCCTGGATCAAAGCCTGGTATGGCCCCGAGCTGTCGAAAGACGCAATGGGCAATACCATTCTCGCCGAGACAGCAGTTCTCAGCGTTCTAGACGTCAAGATGGTGTAAGACATGACCGGACTGGAACACAACAAGGGAGGGGATCTTTCTCCTCGGCGGATCCCGCGCATCGGCTTAGTTGCCGGGCGAAATGGTGTCCCGCTCTTCGCTCTGTTTCTCAGGGGGCTTTCGCAGCCGCAACGCCGCGAATTGCGCTCCTTGGAGCAAGCGGAGTCTTTGCGTGCCCAGTCCGGTGCCCCACTCGATGCTGCGGCATGGAGAGCCGTGGAAGCCTTCTTTCTCTGCGGTGGTTCACAGGCTCACGTGTTGCTCTTGCCTCTGGGAGACGGAAGTTTCGAAGCGCTCGTGGGGGAAGACCGCGGCCTTTCGCACCGTTCGGGCTTACAAGGCGTGCGCAATTGGTTGGAAAAAGCGGATCTGTTGCTTATCCCCCAAGCGTCGGAACTCGTACCGGCCGATCAGTATGTCGGTTTCTGCTCGAAGGTCTTCGAACTTCTGGGCGACGACCAAGACATGATTTTTCTCGGTGATTTGCCTTTGTCTATGTCACTGGCAGACGCAGAGGGCTTTTCTCGCGGCCTCTTTTGCCCCGACGCAGCCTTCTTCTACCCATGGCTCGTTTGCGGTGGACAGCCCGTTCCGGCTTCGGTGGCGGTTGCCGCTTGGCTGCAGCGCGCCGATCAAGAAGTCGGCATCCAAGAACTAGCGACGCAGATCCCGCTCGCTGCGGGTGTTTCACCGCTGCAGGATATTTCTGCAACGGGCCGCGAACGCCTGCTCAATGCACGCATCAATACATTTCTTTGGGATCGCGGCGTAACACGCGTCTGGGGTGGTTACACACTCGCCGACCGAGCAAATTGGAGAGGGCGCCTGATCCCACTGCGACGCTCCTGCGTGAAGCTTCGCCACGCTGTCGAGCAAGTTTGCGAACCCTTTGTCTTAGAAGCTGCCGGCGAGGAATTGCCGGTTTGGGTGGAGAACAGTTTACAAAATTTTTTGCGGTCCGTGCGGCCTCTTTTCCAAAGAGATCTGCAAGAACCGTTTCAAACCGCGGTGACCTTAGTGGAAATGAAAGGCGAACAACGCCTTCAGGTCCAGGTCCAATACGCACTACCCCATTCTCTAGAGCGATTTTCGCTCTCGTTTGTGGCGTAAGGAGAATCGATGCGACCGGCTAGTTCAAGTTCAGAAAACACCGAAGGACAGAATTCCTTCTTTAAAGTCGTGATGAAAGACTACGACGATGTCGTATTCCAAAGCTGCGAAGGGCTTCAGTCAGAACTGGAAGTGGTTTTTCTTCCAGAGGGCGGCCGAGGCGGCGCACCGCGTGCAGTTCGTGGCTTGCCGCGATCCAATAAGATTGTTTTTTCCAAAGGCGATGTTCTCGCCAAGAGCTCTAAGAAGTCGCTCTTTGATTGGTATTTAGAAACTTGCGATTTCAGCAAGCCGCTCAAGCGGCAGACGCTCACCATCCAACTGCTCGATGCGCAGAAAGAGGCCGTGCGCACCTGGCAGGTTGTGGATGCGTGGC
>JAIEOG010000161.1 GCA_019750655.1 bacterium | reverse complement strand
AAAACGTATGTCGCAGAAGCCGCGCCGTCGATGGCGTAACCCATTTTGGCTAAGTTGTTCCCGTAGCCGTTATACTCGGCGAAGAAGGCCGCTTCCGTCGTGTACAAGCCGCCTAAGCCGACCTTCGCTTCGGCCTTCTTGGACTTTTGGATCATCCGTTTGAATGTCGGAACGCCAATGGTCGAGAGCACGCCGATAATCGCAACCACAATCAAGAGCTCAACGAGAGTAAATCCGCGCCGGCCCTTCCGTAAGCTAAGCAACATAGGGATCCTCCGTGAAATTTTATTTTTGGGCCACCGAGCCGGGATAACGCTGTCGCTGCACCGCGGTACTCAGAGGCGCTTTGAGGCAAGGTGTGTTCCTAATTATAGTCCGGATCTTGTCAGCAGACTAAATTTGTTTTGTCAGTAGGTTAGCGCTTGTACTTGCCGGCGTAGCCCGGCTTGGTGATTTGGCGGCCCCGCGTTATAACGAGCGACTCTGCGGGGACATCGTCGGTAACCGTCGAGCCGGCGGCGATATAGCTCCCATGGCCGATCTTCACGGGCGCCACGGCCTGGGTATCACTGCCAACGAAGACGCCGGATTCGATGACTGTGCGGTGTTTCTCCGGCCCACCATCGTAGTTGCAGGTGATGAAGCCGCAGCCGAGATTCACGTCTTCTCCGACTTCGGCATCGCCGACATAAGCTAGATGCGAGGCTTTGGAGCCATCTCCCAAAGTGCTCTTTTTGATCTCGACGAAATTACCAATGCGCACTTTTTTGCCTAAGCGTGTACCCGGCCGCAAGTGGGCGTAGGGACCTACTGTTGTCTCTACTCCGACTGCCGATTGCTGGAGGTAAGAGCCTTGGCGGATCAAAGCCCCCGCTCCAATCTCGCAATCGATAATGCGGCAACCGCTTTCGATCACGACGCCGCTTTCAATGCGGCTATTGATAATCTGCGAACCCGCTTCGATGCGCACTTCGCTGGAAATGCGGCAACGAGGATCGATCCAAATCGCGGAGGGATCTTGAAGAGTCACTCCCAGCTTTAAGAAATAAGCATTTGTGCGATCCCGCAGGCGGCACTCTACCTGCGCCAGGCCCGCACGATCGTTCACGCCGAACATCTCCGTGGGATCTTGCATGCGGATGCCCTGCACAGAGGCGCCTTCCGCCACTAGCCTCTCGACTACGTCGGTAAGGTAAAGCTCTCCCTGTTTGTTGTGCGCTTGGAGTTTTTCCAAATGAGGCAGCAGAGCAGCGAGATCAAAGACGTACACTCCGGAATTCACTTCACGCACGGCTTTTTGTTCAGGCGTGCAATCGCCGTCTTCACGAATCGCCGTAAAGCGCCCTTGAGCATCACGCAAGATGCGGCCATAACCTTGTGGCTCGGAAAGTTCCGCCGTGAGGACTGCCGCAGGGCCTGTCGTCTGCAAAAGGGCGTCAAGCGTGGTCTTCGTCAAGAGCGGCACATCGCCATAGAGCACCAAGAGGCGCCCTTGTTGTTGCTTCAAGAAACCCGCTGCTTGCTGGACAGCGTGGCCCGTACCCTTTTGCTCCGTCTGGACGTAGTAGCGTAAGCCCTCATACGAAGCGCAGGCTTCGCGCACTTGTTTCTCGCCGTGGCCAACCACAATGCCAAGCGATTGCGGCTTTAGAGACTGCGCGAGATCGAGCACGTGGTGCACCATGGGGCGGTACAAAACGGGGTGGAGAACTTTGGGCAAGCTCGAAAGCATCCGCTTGCCCTGCCCGGCCGCCAAGATCAAAACATGAAGGGCCATGATTCCTCCGCGTAAAGCGATTTCACGTGAGCGACATCCTGCGCGATCTGTGCTTGGAGCGCCTGCACATTGGCAAAGCGTTTTTCCTCACGCAGTCGATCGACGAACTCTATCTCGACTTGGGTGCCATACAAAGAACCGTGAAAATCCAACAGATGCGCTTCTAAAACTGGCCTGTTCGACGTCGCCCCCGCAAAGGTTGGGCGCATCCCCAAGTTTGCAACGGCTCCGAAGGACTTGCCTTCTTTCAAAACCCGGCAGGCATAAACGCCATTGCAGGGAACCGCCTTTTCTACGGGGTAATCCAAATTCGCTGTCGGGAACCCCAAGCCACTGCCGCGGCCTGCACCGCGAACGACAGTCGCCGAAAGCGCATAAGGCCGACCCAGCAAAAACCCTGCTTCGCGCACGTTTCCCTGCTGAAGCGCTTGGCGAATACGCGTGCTGCTGATGCGTGCGCCGTTTTGTTCCACGGCCGCTAGCGTATCGACTTCGATTCCAGCGGCAGCGCCCAGCGTTTTCAAAAGCGCAGTGTCCCCCAAGCGCTTGGCGCCGAAGCGAAAATCTTCACCCACATGAATACTCGCGGCTTGAAATCCACGGTGCAGCACAGATTCGAAAAACGCTTCGGCCGATTGTTCTGCCAAAGCATTGTCAAACGGGAGAAACACTAAGGCATCGATTCCCAATTCTTCGATGAGCTTCTTTTTTTCTTCGTCCGTAGTGAGACGCAGACTGGATTCTCCTGGGTGAAGAACCTCCTGCGGGTGGGGAGAAAAAGTGAGGACGCAGGCCTTGCCAGCGCGCGCGCGTGCGCTATCGATGGCCTTCGCTAAAAGAGCACGGTGCCCGAGGTGAACGCCGTCGAGGTTTCCAATGGCGACAGAGGCGTGGCCACGAATGTCTTCTGGCAGTCCCTCGATCGAACGCAGAGAAACCACGGCTTAAGCCGTCTTGGTCGTTTTCGCAGAGGTGCGCTTGCGCGGCTTCGCAGCGGTACGCTTACCAGCGGGCTTTTTCGCCTTTTTGTCTGCTTTGGCCAAAGTACGGAAGTAGCCGAACAAGTCGTTGAGGTTCTTGTTAAGCGCCTTGCCTTCGGTTTTCACGAGAGCGGAGAGTTTCTTCTCCAAGTCTTTGCCCGTGCGTTTTACCTGAGCGGCAAAAACATCGACCTTCTTTTGGCCTAACGCTTTGGCTTCGCGGCCGCGGACATCGATCTGTTTGACCGCTTCGCGCACGCGCTTTTCGTAGCTCTCCAATTGCTTGGAGAGATCTTCGACTTGTTTTGCATTCAGGAACCGACGCAATTCTGCTTTTACTTTTTCAGGAACCATACTCACTGCTTACGAGTCCCCTTGGGAAAAGTAAAGCCGAGATCCGGTTAGAATGTGCAGGTGGAATCAGGGTCGACGGTGCCCATCATAGGCACGTAGTAGTACGTGTAGCCCCGGTTCACATCTCGCATGGTGAGCGTCGTGCCGAGCTTGTACTGGTAGTCGAAAGTGCCCATATCGCCAGGCGTCGCACCCGATTGGGTTGCCGTCCCTGAGTCTGGAGAGTTTGCTACCGAGCTATATTGGATGCGGATCAGCCGCTGAGCGCTATTGGGCTGCCACACAATCGTCTGCACGGGTGTAGTGTATTGGTCGTTGTCGACAACCCGGTTCACTTGGCCCGTGTTATTGCGGTTGAAAGTCACAATCAGGAAATTGAAATTGTCCAAGTTAGGAGCCACTTGAGGGTCATCCGTATGGGCTAGGCGCCACTGCGAATCCACAACGGACTTAAAAGCCGTCGTTGCCGACTGCTGGCAGCGCTTTTGGCAGGCTGGCAGAAGCAGCATCGCCACCACAATGAGGGGGGCTTGGGCAGTGCGTAATTTAGAAAACAGGGTTTTCACCGTTTGCATCCTTGCCCCTGTATTCTGCAAGCCGCCAGCCAAAGAATACGCTTCACAATCCTTTCAAATCAGCCACTTAGCTTCGTGCCTGGTGTCTGGTTTTCGACTACCACGTCGCTAGGCGGCATTGGATTGTGAGAATAACCCAAGCAATTCAATGCATTAGCGTGTCAAAATGTGGTGCACTCTCCACGAAGCCTTTCTAAAGCTTAGACGCCTGAAAGCCGTTTCGTAGGGAGCAGGCCAAGAAGGGCGTTGCGGGTCCAATGGAGTGGAAGTGGAGAGATCCCAATGCCGAAGACGCCTAAAGTGAAGTCTAAGCCTAAAGCGACCGCGAAAGACCCGCTCTACCAGCTTTTCGAGCACTTTCTGATGACGCGGTCTTACGAAAACCCTGCGGAATTCACAAAGCAGCTGGCCGATAACTACATGGCCTATTTGGATTCGACTCCGGCCCACATTCCCTTCGAAGCCCGTCAAACTGCTTTAGAAGATCTCGCGACGGAAGCTCACGAAATGTTGGTTAAACGCATGTACGGCGGTTTTGGCCCTCACGAGGCCGACATCAATGGCCTCGTCCACCGGTTTGAAGACGGCCGTATCGTGGATACGCACCCTCTCGCCATGCCCGAAGTTCCCAAAGCGCCCGAGAAGGACTAAACCTCGGCGATACCCTCTAGTCCCCTAAGTCCAAATCTGCTGCTGGAATAAGCCCTGGTAGATCCCAGGCGTTTCCACGAGAACCTCGTGGCGGCCTTGTTGCTGGATTCGGCCCTTTTCAATAACGAGAATCCGATCGGCTCCACGGATTGTTGAAAAGCGGTGAGCCACCACTAAAGCAGTACGGCCTTCCATCAATTCATCCAACGCTTGCTGGACGATTTTTTCAGAAACGGAATCGAGACTCGATGTGGCTTCGTCGAGGATCAAGATAGGCGCGCCCTTTAAAAAGGCGCGTGCAATTGCGATACGTTGGCGTTCGCCGCCCGACAACCGCATCCCGCGATCGCCAACGACCGTTTCGCCACCGCGTGGCGAGCGCCGTAAAAAATCATCGCAGTGTGCTTGGGTCGCTGCTTTTTCGATTTCTGCATGCGTCGCCGTGGGCCGG
>JAIEOG010000179.1 GCA_019750655.1 bacterium | reverse complement strand
GTGCGCCCGCTGCGGACGGAGCCGCAAGGAGAGCTGGCGGACAAGCCAGCTGAACGCAGATAAAGATTGTTACGAACCGTTGGATCAAACGCCCCCCAAAGCGACTGACACGGAAATTCAAAAAACAATGGTGAAACGGAAGCGGTAATTTACGGGATTTGACGCTTTGAGTCAATAACAAACCCAATTAAACCCTCAAAATCGTGGGCATTTTTTGTCACCCTAAGAAACTCAACTACTTGGGTACGGTGACCACATGCGTCACACTACCTCAAGTGCTTGCGATAGCTCAAAAAAACTTTGCTCTTTCTGAATCGAATCTGCTATGAAGCGTCAAAAGCCGGTCTGAGAAACACGTGTTTTTGGACGGGCAGGAATGTCTGTTGGTAGTACTTTTTAAGGAGAAGTCATGAAAAAGATGTTGAGTGTCGCGGCTGCTGCGTTGATCGTAGCTCCTGCGTTTGGCAATACCGCCACGGTGGCAACGAAAGCGTTGAACACCCAGTTGAACGGCGCTTTCCAAGTCATTGGCTTGGCAAAAGCTGGTCATGTGAATGGCGTTGAAAATTTGATTGGCGCGAACCTGAGCGCTGTGAATGGTGCAGTAACTCCTGCAATGGCTGCGGCCTTGTACGGCGTTGCTCAACCGGCTTTCACTTCGGCTCGCGCAGTCGCCTCGCTCCCGAACACGGATCGCTTGGCAGAACTCGCTCGCGCTTCCCAGCTCACCCCGAAAGCTGCTGTCACCACTTTGGACTCGGTGATGTCGGCTCACAAAGGTGCTGCGGTTACGGAAGAAGCTGTCCGCGCTGCCTTCGTAGAAGCTGCTGAAAAATCCAGCAACTTGATGCCGGAAGCAATCGAAGCAATGGACGAAGCAACTGTGTTGGCTAGCTACGAAGCTGCTAAGACGGAAGCTCAGAACGTCGTTTCCCAGCCAGCTGCGGATCCTGCTGCTGAACAACGCCTCGCTCACATCGTGAAAGCGTCGTTGGTCGAGCCGGCTATCGCTTGCGCGACGGAAAACCCGCAATTGTGCTTGCAGCTCGCTGCAGAAGGCGTGAGCCTCTGGGCAATTGATGGCTTCCACACCCAAGGTGAAAAAGCCACGTTGTTCGAGTCTGACTTGCTCAAAGCATTCTCCGGTAGCGCTGACATGGTGGGTGTGCCTGCTGTGAACGTGTACCGCGGTCAAGTCCGCGCTTTGGAAACTCCGGCTGAAAGCCGTTCTCCAGTTATCCAAAAGTGCTACGTCGATTACACGACGGGGGCGTAAGCCTTCGTAACTGACAACATTCCTAACGCGCTAGGCCCCGTGCCTAGCGCGTTTTTTTTTGCTCTGGGGGCAGGGGCAAGGGTTGCTACAATGGGGAATACACCGTAAACGAGGGTTTATGCGCAGCGCCAAATCGGGTTCCACTGGCTTGAAACTCGCCCTGATCTTGGGGCTCGCCCTACCCCATTCCCTCTTAGCTCAGCAGCCCACAGGCACCGCTGGGGACAAAATCAAAACTGCTGGCGAAGCACCCGTAACTCCGGGCACGCCTAAAGACCCCAACGCTGTTGGCCCCACCGACGCAAAGCCCGTCACGGGGACAAGCGGAGACGATGAAAAAGGTTTTTTCCGCACGCTCGGCGACTACACGATTTTTGATGGCCAGTGGAAAGTCTCGGCCACCGGCCTTGCTGGTGCCGGTGCCGCAACCCTGCTTTTTCGAAAACTCGCCAATACGGAAGCCCGCCGCATCAACAGCGAGCTGGCGCATTTTCGACGGAATTTCCCCCAAGGTTTAGAAGGCAGCGAAGTAAAACGCTTGGCGGGTGTTGTAACGGACAAACAGGTAGCGCTCGGAGAGAGACTCGCGGCCCTAAACGATACAGATCTAGGCAAGACCTTACGTGCGCACTACGGCGGTGAAGCCTGCGCGGTGGCGATCGCGCGGATGCACACCCCGACCTGGGCAGCTCCTGCGGTGCCCACTACCGATCAGATGAAAGAAGCGGATAAGGACGTCGTCGACGCTTACCGCGAATTGGAAATCGCAAGCAATCGCCTCATCGATCAGATTCAGGCCGACTACCAGAGAGTCATGGGCAAGCCTTTGCCGTACATGAAGCCGGCGGAAATGAAAGACCTTGCTGGCATTGAAAAAGCGATTGATACAACGGCCGCGAACGACGCCATCCGCGGGCTTTTCCAAAATCTTCAGGGGTACCAGACGGCTGTTACGCCCGTTCAGAAACGTGCGTGGCGGCAGGTAGCTGCGGACGCGTACCACGCGGCTCGGGAAGCGGGCTTTAAAGGCGCCTTCAGTGCCGTCCTCCGGTCGCCGATTACGGTGCTCGGAGGGACTGCGAACGCCCTTCGTGCAGCGCCTCAAGCGATCGCTAATAAAGGGCCCCAAGTCGTCGTGACGGCCGCCACGATCTACCTCAGCATGTTGGCAGCGCATAAGCAGTTCATGCCCACCGAGGAAGAAACCGAAGCGCAGAATGCAGCCTTCGCAGAGCACGATAAGCGCAAAGACAAAGAAGCTGGCCTGGAGAAGCCTTCGCTCAACAGAATCGAACACAAAGGGCGCGTAGAGCTTTATGTCGCTGCTTGGGCGACGGCGCATTCGCGTAAAGAATTGCCCAAGGCCTTCCGTGCGGATTCGTTGCCGTTCTTGAAAGATGGGCTGGCGGATTTCAGCGTCGGATCGCTGGATGCGGCTCGGAACTTAAATCGCGAGGCCGAACGAGACTTGAGCAAGTTTGAAGGCGCTAAATCCGACATCGAAGTCGCTTGGATTAAGATCTTTGCGAAAGCCGAAGCGCGGGATGTGCAGCCGGGGAAAAAGCACGACGACTTAGAGCAAGAAGTTTGGAAGAAATACAAAAAGGAAATCCAAAGTATTGCCGCGCTCATGGAGATGGTTCCGGATGAACAGTTGGAAGAGATGAAGAACGCTCTCCAAGAAGCCGAGAAGAATAAAAAGAAAGCGGAAGAAGAAGCTGCCGCTGCGGCCGAAGCTGCGAAAGCAGCGCCGGCCCCCACGCCGTCGGGAACGGGCCCGAAAGCCACGCCTTCCGGAACCGGACCGGCTGCGGCTCCGACAGGCACACCGCGTTTCCCGCGGCCGTTGCCTGGCTTAGGCGGAGCGCCGTTCTACAACGGGGAAATGATTACACCGCAGCCGCAACGCCGGCCTGTGCGCACCTCCCCGGCCCCCCTCCCAGGAGCGGCTCCTTCGGGAACCGCTATGCCCAAAGCTACGCCGAGCGGTACACCGGCTCCTAGCGCTTCGGCCACCGGCACGGCTGCACCCGCGAGCACGCCACCCACTGCATCGCCCACGGGTAGCGCTCGTTCGGCAGCTACGCCCGCGGCAACCGCTCAACCCGCAGCGACGCCGTCGGCATCGCCAACGGCTAGCCCGACCGCTACGGCAAAACCAGCCGCAACGCCCTCTGCCACCCCGACGGCCACAGCTAAGCCCTCGGGCACGAAGTAACGCCGCACGGCCCTCTGTTCCAGAGGTGCCGTTTATTGCATCTTGATCCAAGACGCGGTTTTCCGTGTCCTCCGCGCGCCTTCTAAAACCAATCGCGAGGACAAGATGCGTTCGTTATTTCTAGCGGCCCTTTTTTCTCTTTCTCTAAACTCTTTTGCGGCATTGCCGGACAGCGTGCAAACGGCAGAGGAAGCCTTTGTTCAATACGAACCGGTGACCCAGGAAGGGATGGAATATTTTTCAAAGGTAGTAGCTACTGCTGAAGAATCCCGGCTGGTGGGAGAGATGCTTCTCTTCGCGAAAAAGGAAGCCTGCAAAAAAATCAAGGAATCGCGCCGCGAAGGGGTGACGGCCGATGCGTTGCAAGCCGTTGAACTCTGGGCTGTAAAATACGCCCGTTACGGTCAAGCCAGCGCTCAGTTCATGCGCATGGCATTGCTTGGCTTTCCCGGGGATAAAAGCGTTGAAGATGTCGATCAGGGCACGATGATTAAAGGTCTTCTGACCGCTCTACAAATGCCCGACGACAAGAACCCAGTTCACGATTGCTTAACGGGCGCTTGCAAACTCCCTGTCGACGGCAAGAAGTAAACTCTTTCGCCTAGAAATAAAAAAGGCCGGCGGGTTTTCCCACCGGCCTTTTCTTTTTGTAGCTTCAATAGCGCTTAGTGTTTGGCGCCTTTGCCGATGGCAGCGCTCTTGATGCGCTCTTTTTCCTTCGCGATCATTTCCGTAACGGCATTGGCTTTGCCGTACTTTTCTTGGCTGAGCGCAATCGCTTCGTGGTCAAACTCGGAAGCACCTGCAGGGGCTTCTAGAGTTTGGGCTGCCTTGAACGCGGCAATGCGCTTTTCGATCTTTTCGCGGTTAGCCGGCGTTTTGGTCGCAGCGAGAGCTTTTTCCATGCCTTCCAAAAGGTGTTTGTTTTCGCCGATGACTTTTTGCGAATAGAAGCCAGGGTTAGGCGTCTTGATCGAGATCACCGCACGGCCCAGGTAATAGCCCAAGCGCTGGCCATCGAGGTGTAGGCGCTTGCCCGTGGTGATACCCCAGTCCATTGCAAGATCAGCGTCGTCGCCCACCCAGATGAAGGGGTAATCGACGGTATCGGCCATCTTCTTATCCGCAGCGTGCTTGCCCAATTGGCTCAGCACCACAATGGCCTTCGCCTTGTCGCCGATCTCTGCCACGACATTTTTCAAAGCCCCTTGTGGGTCTGTGACCTTGAGGCCTTTGAGTTTCGCAGACGTGGGGGTCAGGGAG
>JAIEOG010000108.1 GCA_019750655.1 bacterium | reverse complement strand
CGCGGTCGACATAGCAAAGGTGCGTCGGGTCGGAGGCATACCCCTTTGCTTGCGGCGTGATGATGACGACTTTGCCGCCTGGACGAACGAACGGCGCGTAACGTTTGAGCAGCGCCACCGCATCCATGGGCGCTAGGTGTTCCAGTACATGAGAAAGGAGTAGAGAATCAAAGCAACCTTTCTTCGCGTAAGAAGAGGCGAAGAACTCTTCCACGGTGTAAGCCGTGAGGCCACGTGCGCGCATTTCGAAAACGGAATGTGGGTTGGGTTCCACTCCAATGCCATTGCCGCGCAAGTGCATGAGATTGCGCCCCGCGCCTGCACCGACATCCAAAACAAAACCGAGATTGAGCCGCCGGATATTCCAACGGTACGGGAGCTGCACTCCAAGAAACCGGCGCCAAAAAGGCTCTCTCGCCAAGAATCGCGCGTACTCTAAGCTTTGGGTGCTGACTGCCTCAGAAGCCATACCCACCATCCTAACGTTTGCCGGCAATCGCCGCTAGTGCCACAATGGCAGCATGTTTACCTTATTAATTCTTTCGGCATTCGCCGCACCGCCTCCGGCCCAGCTCACGATTGAAGGAGTGCGGGCCGCCAAGCTTGCTCCCGGGCAAATGGGCAAGGTTGTCGTCGAAGCCAGCATCAAGCAGGGCTTCCACATCCAGGCCAATCCGGCCAGCATGCCGCGCTTGATTCCGACCAAAGTAAACCTCGTGGGCGGTTCGGAGATCGAAGTAGGCAAAGTCGTTTACCCGAAAAGCCAACCCTACAAAGTAGCGGGTTTGGAATCCGCAGTAGCGACTTATGCGGGGCGAGTGGAGTTTGAGATTCCTGTGACTGTGGCGGCAGGAGCAAAAGCAGGCAAACGCGAATTGGACGGCGATGTCCGTTACCAAGCTTGTGACGATAAGCTTTGTTTCCCGCCGACGCGCGCGGTTTTCAAAGCGCCCGTCGAAGTCACACCTTAAGCCACAAGCGGCTACACCACCACCCGAAGCCTGCTAAAGCGATGCACGCTGCCGGCGAAAGCACGGCGTAAAAGACCGCAAGCCCCACGCGCTCTGTGGAAATGAGCCGCACCACATCCCAAGAGAAAGAAGAAAACGTCGTGAAGCCACCGAGAAATCCGACGACAGCGGCCACGCGCCAAACGGGGAGCGGTGTTTGGGGATTAAGCCCCAGTCCCCCTAGGCAACCGATCAACCAGGACCCCAGCACATTCACGAAAAACACAGCCCAGGGAAAAGCGCCCGTCCACGCCAGTTTCGACACGCCGTACCGCGCAATCGTTCCCAAAGCACCAAACAATGCCACGAAAAAGATTTCCATTGGTAGACTATGGGCGGCACGGGGGAAAAAGTGAAAACCTTCTTTCAGTATTTTTCGGCGGCTGTCTTGTATGGCGCTTGGTTGGTATGTTTCGGCCAGATACATCACACGGCGGCGATTTCCGAACCTGACAATGCTTTCCACCTGGCGATGGCACGAAGCACAGTGGAAGAAGGTTTGGTCCGTCGTATCCCTCAGGTCGAGGACCTTACCTGGAGTGCGGATTTCTCCAATCCCTACTTTTTATTCACGCAGCTGGGCGCGCTGGCTTGGCGAGTGGGCGGCGAACAAGCTGTTTTTGCACTAGTGCCGATCTTAGGAACGTTGCTTTTCTTGGTGTTGTTCGGTTTTTGCCGACGGTACATGCCGTGGTACTGGGCACTTCTTTTGCCGCTTTTCTTGCTTTGGAATGTCTCGTCGGTAAATCGCTACCTTTGTTTCCGGCCGAGTCTTCTGGCGACGGCGGAATTAATTGGGATGGTCCTTGCGATAGTCGCTGGACGGCGCTGGCTTGTGGGGCTCTGTGCGGCTTTATTCGCGCTCAGTTACCACGCGCACTACTTGGCCGTTTTTATCTTAGGATCTGCGGCGATCATCGGCTGGTACTTCCGCATGCCATGGCCGCGGTATGCCCTTTGGGGTGTGGCGGGGCTCGTCGGCGGCACCGTGATCAATCCCTACTTCCCCGGGACATTGGGACCTATCGTCGAAGTGTTCCGCATTTTTTCTGAACCCTCGGCCGTTCCCTTCACGGAGCAACCCATTGAGCTAATGGGGTGGAGTCTAGAAACACTGCTCAGCCGGCTCCCCATCTGTTTCGGGCTAGTGCTGATGAGCGCTTGGATTCTGGGGCGCGAACGGCAGAAGGCACATTGGAAGCGGCCCGTGGCCGCGGCTCCGGCGGAAGCGGAGGTTTTCCTGCTCACCGTTCTCGCGGGCGCATTCTGCATTCTGATGTTGGTTTCTTTTCGAGCGATTGAATACTTCCTTCCGTTCTGCGTAATCTTGGCGGCCGCTTTTTGGAAAGCGCAAACGTCGCGTTCCGCGGGGTGGATGGTGGCGCTGGGACTATTAGTGTTGTTCCCGCAAATCCGCCAATTGGTGCAGCACCCGCTCTTGGTAGTAGTCGAGCCACAGTCTTTGCAAGCCGCGCTCAACGCCTTGCCCGCAACTCCGGGTAAGAAAGTTTACAATAGCGAATGGTATTTGGGCGGCCCGCTTCTGTACCACCGCCCCGATCTGCGGTTTGTCGATCTCGGAGATCCCAAAGCGTTGGATCAGTTTCGTCCGGGCATGTCGGGGTTGAAATCTAAGATCCGATCGGCGGAAGTGCCTTACGCTTATGGCGCGATCCGCTTTGCCTTTGGCGCAGATTACACGGTCAGCCAATACGGCCCGCTCACCGAAGCCTTGGATAAGAGCCCTCTCTTTCGCCGGCTCTACCCGCCACCGAACCAGCCCATCACGCCTCTGGGTTTTGCTACCTACGAATTGCGGGACAAACTCGATCCGGCTTTTGTGATGGATTGGGAAAGCTCGGGACGTGATCTCGCCTCGGATTGGAAGCCGGCCGTATTGCCGTCGCAGGTGGCGCCGGAGCAGCGTTCGCCCATGTTCAATGCCGGCCGTTGGATGGAAGGCAGCGGGGAAAACTGCACCTTCCTGCGGCCCAGCGAAAATGCACTCGCAGCGCATTCAGGCGCTACCTGGTTAGGCGTGGGGGGCGGTCCCGAAGTGGAAATTTCCTATAACGGAGAAGTCCTGTTGTCGCGTAAGGGCCGGGCCGAGCTTGCGCTCGTGGATCGCATGCTCCCGCTGCCCCGGCCTTTGCGGCCGACGGATAGCTTGGTTTTCAAAGTTTGCGAGGCGGGTGCGGGATTTGCCGGATTAGCGGCATCGCTTTGGACGGCCCAGAGTTTATCTGAGGTTTGCGCGTGGAAGGGTGTTTCGACGGATATGGGCAATGCCCGCTTCTCCGATGGGCCCTTTCCGACGTGTTTGGCGCCGATAGCGGCGGTGCGCCCCCAGGTGGCTAGAGAGTAGGCAGGTATCAAAAACCTGTTTTAACCGGCGGAAAACCGGATTTTGGTGCATTCTATAGGTATACCGCCGTGCCAGGCACGCCACGCGGTCTATCGTGGGTATCCACCGCGAGTAGTCACCGGAAAACTTAGGCTGGCCAAGGGTTTGCAACCTTTTGGCTTAAACTGTCTGTGGAGTTGGGATGAAGGCTCTTACTTGGAAAGCTCTGTTGCTGGTTTGCATCGTGGCGCTGCCTGCTTTGGCAGCAGATGATCAGCATGCTGGCGCCGGCGGTGATGGGAGTCGCCCATTGATGGTACCTCCCTCGCAGCAACGCGCACGTCTGGACCAGCTGGTAGATGCCTGCGTGGCAGGCCGTCCGGCACCTCCCTTTTTCGCACAACCGGCACCGACCGCGTCGACGACGGCAGAAACCGCGGGTGGCGGAAACGGCCTTTGGGCTGTGGAAGACAAGATTGGAACGGCACAACAGCCTGTCCAAGGCGATACGCAATTCCAGGTTCTTTCCAAGGCCTTGGGTAAGTGCGCACCATGCCATAGCGTGAAACTGGAAGGAAATACGCTGGCCGACGCGAAGTTCTCCTTCTTGAAGGACACGCGTAACGGCCCTCCAGGCCAAATCTTCCCGTCTCAAATCATCGATGCGTTGGTAAGCGGCACGATCCAAGAGATGAACAACGTGAAAATGACAGAAGAAGAAATGACCGCATTGCGCACGTGGGCTACCGCACAGCCTAATTAGCTAAAACCCTCATAAAGTCCTCGTTTTAACTGGACGCGTTAATTCTCTCATTTACCGATGCACGTCCTCCGATAAGTCGAAGGATGTCTAAGAGTGCCTACATTGGCGTTGCAGCCGCGTGTTTTGCGGTTTTCTATGCGGCGGTTTGGTTCATTTTCCGCCCCCGCATCGAAGCAGACCTGCGCCAACGCACCCAGGCGGCGGTTTCTCAAAACGTCGCGAGCTTAAAGAGCGTTGAGTTTTCGGGGCGCGATGGGCATCTGTCGGTTGGTGTGCCCGGGGATGTTCCCGTGGCAGAAAACACGGCTCGCAAAATCTGGGGCGTTCGCGACGCCCAAGCCCAAGCGCCCGCTCCAACACTTCAACCCGCCCGCGTTTCTGAGAGCCTGCGCATCGAGCGCAATGGCGAGACCCTCCGCTTTACCGGCCATGTCTCCGACGACAAAACCCGCGAAGCCTTCCGCGATGCTTTAGAGCGGGGTTACCCAGGCATGTCCGTCGATACCGCGGCGGTGGATGCAGAAGCCAACCAGCCGGCAGATCTGCTCCGCAAACTCGAAGCTTTCTTGCCGCTGCTGCAATCAACAGCGCCTCAAGGTGCTCTGGACTACGCGGAAGCCCGTTTGGTGC
>JAIEOG010000410.1 GCA_019750655.1 bacterium | reverse complement strand
GCTCGACAGCCACGCCGAGCTTTGCAAGTTCGGCGCAGAGCATCTCTTCGTGAACATCTTGCGAACAGAATAGCGCGTAGGCAAAAGGGCTCACACCCTTGCCCATCGCGCCGAGACGCGCCCGCGCGATCACACGGCCTTTTCGCCGCATGCGAATCTCTTCGGCGCGAATGCCCAGCTTCACTAAAGTTTCGGAGAGGCCAAGCTGCGCATAGAATTCAAGAGTACGAGCCTGGACGGCGAGCGCGCGAGAAGCCTGTCCCGGGCCGGTACTGCTGTCCACTAACCGGAAGGGCACACCACTTTTTTTCAACCAGAGCGCGAGAACAAGGCCGGTGGGGCCCGCGCCGACAATCAAGACAGGGATTTTTTTCTCGGTCAAAGTGCCGCCTTTAGAAACTCCCTAAAGCGTACTTCAAAGTCCGTGGCTGTCACGCCCAGAAACGAAAAAACTTCTCTGTAGCTCAACCAACCATAGGGGACCTTCTGGTCGGTGTAGAAAACCGTGCCGATAGAAGGGAAACGGCTAGCATCTTTGAGTTCTGGCGTCAGCTCGACTTCGTTTACATCGAAAAATACGAGAGGGAATTCAGCACTACTCTTCTGAAGGACATTAAAGACTTCAGAAGCGGAGGCGCCCTTCCGGTCCTTCGCCCCAGAAAGACCATAGATAATCCTGCTAAGCAGCGCGTTTGTTCCCCTGTGCCGCGGCAGTGTCGTTCTACCCTCGTAAAAATCGGCCCTGTGCTTGAGAACCTCGTCGATAAGGTCTTCGTAGGCGATGTCCGGAACGTATACATCAAAGCGAGGCGCCATCGCCTGCCCCCACCCTCCCTGCGATTTAAATACGGTAACAAAACGGAACTTGTCTGGTGGAAACGTTAGCTGGGTTTCTTTTATTAAAAGGGAAAGAACGGCGGGATGTGACAGAGGTTGTTCCGCATAGGGGAACTCGAAGACTTCGTCGGGCAAATTCGAAACATCTATCTTGAGCTGTGCGCTGCCACCCGTACCTGCGCCGGGTACCTGGTACTCCGCGACAAAAGGCTCGTCTTTGCGGAGCTTGCCCCGCAGTGTTCCGTTCCGAAAAAGGACAACGCCCATGGTGTAGCGAGGATTTTTCCGATAAACATTTTCTCCGATCCTATCCGTTTCTTCGTGAGTGGCAGTATCTGAAGAAAAAGCATCCCGGACTGCGTAAGACAGCTCCTTCAAAAACCCTTGATCCGAAACGGACTGCTTTGCGAAATAAGCAGCCGCTTCGGGTGTGATCCATTTCCCCGTTCCCGTTTGGCCGCGCTCTCCGCGAAAGGCTGCCTCGAGATAGTCGAGGTTGTGGTACAGCTTGAGGCTATTATCGAGTGATGGCCGGTCATTGCCGAAATAAAGCAACACGGCTTGTTTCGCTTGCAGAACCGGCGACTGGATATTCAAACCCAGCTGGACATCCAGTGCCTGGCTTGCGCCCGCCAGTAGAAATAGAAAACACAGTGCCTTTTTCACGGAAGGCCTCCTTGGGAAAGCTTGTTCAACCAAACATCGAAGCGATCGGAAAAATCGCGAGACATATCACCGCGGAGCAGTCCATTTGATTTAAAGAGATCTGCGTAAGGCAACCCGTGGTTGAGTGCTTCCCCTTGCTGGCGCGCGGCATAGAGGTGGGCGCTGTAGATATTCAAAGGCTGGTAATCGCCCACTCGAGCGTACTTCTGGAGTTTTGCCTCCCGAGAGAGTTCCAACGCGCCGACCGGTCCGTCACTGAGGAAGGCTGTGAAGTAAACTCCCTGCCGAGGATCGCCTCCTCCTAGCTGTCCCATGGCTTCGAGAAAGTCTTGCTTGCTCACAGAGAGCGCTTGCATGAGCGGCTCCGCTGCCAAAGGCCCCAGCACCGCTTGCAAGGGAACATAGAGCCGCGCTCCTCGCAACACGGCGGTGCCACCCGGCTCCGTTAAGGAAGCCCGGCCGGCAAGAAGTGCTGCCACGGCTTGCGGCCCCGACACTTTGGATAGGTCTCGCTGGAACCACGGTTGAATAAAATGTTCCGCATCCGCGAAGGACTTAATCACTAGAATGTAACGGTGATCGCTCGGAGGAAACACGGATTGAACAGCTTGCAAAGCTGAATAGATTCCATTGGCCGCCGTCAGCGGTTGCGCTAGAGAAAGGCCGTCTGTCGCGAGTTCCTTGTAGAGCGGGAGATCTACCGAAGTCCGTCGAAGAAGACCGTCTTTACTCGTCGCGGGGCAATACTCCCAAGGGATACGCGCATAGAGATTCCGGTTAGCCGGGTGGGGCGAGTTCCCAGAGTTTCGAAAAATCGCGAGCCCTGCTTCGAAACGAGAACCGGAAATGCAGAGCGCATCGGTAAGTGCCGCACGCTCTAGCTCCACTTCGTAATTGAAAGCATCAATGTCACCCACGAGGCGCTTTGCTAGCTCCTGCAGAAACGCCTGCTCATCGGCAGTGCCCGAAGCACTCTCTAGTGATTGTACGAGTTTGCGCAGCCCCGCGCTCCAATCCGTCGATAGCCGAACCTCCACATCGTTTGCGAAGTAAATGAGCACCGGCTTTTTGGCCCGAATCGCAGGGTCTTGCGAATAGTCTTGGTGACTGAGCGTGCGAGGAGTCTGAAGCAGAGGGGCTGCCCAAAGATTACCGACGAACAAAAGAGCGATCCACATGAGCGCAAACTAGCGAAATTCGATTTCGAAATCGAGGGATAGATGCTAATAGCCGCACATGCGCGCTTTTTTTCTTTCTGCGCTCCTTCTAGCAAGCTCGCCCATTTACCCCATGAACCGTAACGGGACGATAATCGTCTTTACCCAGATTGAGCCGTGCGCTGTAGCACTCGCGGTACTGACGGAAAAGACGCGGGTGAATTCGGGAGAGTTTACGACCATGATCGCAGACCTCGCGCAAGGCGCCGAAACGCGCGAAGTGCGCATCGTCGCCTCCAACCGCGATCGTTTCCCGCCACTGGTGGTTTGGAATACGCAAATCGAGGTCAGCACGGGCGAAGAAGCCGACGCGCAAATCCCGCAAGGTTGGCGCCTACCGACGGAAAAAGAGCTTCTCCTTCTGGCAGAAACGGGCGTGGGAGAATTCAGCTCCTATGCCCCACCTCACCAGAACACCACCGCCGGGTACCGCGGCGCCTGGGGAATGCAGCCCCAAGATGGGCGCAACACCATTGGCTTCTGGGGTCTTCAGCTCCAAAAGGCCGCGCCCCCTGCGACCGGCTTCGAAGCGGCTCCCTCAGTATTGTTAAACCGAACAGACGAGACCGGCATGTCGGAGCATTTCCATCCCGGCGAAGCGGCAGGTCTCCCCCGATTTAAGCTAGTGCTCGTCTACAACCACCGCTGAAACATCTGACCCCGCTCCGAGGAGTGTGTTATACGGGTCGGCTTATGTTTTCTGGTTTGCTAACTCTATTGCTGAGCCTGGGTCTTTCACCAGCCTCCGCCCACGTCTCCACGGACGCATCCGAACTAAAGCCCACCTGCGAAAAAAATGTCGGCGGAGAGGGCGGTCCAGAAGGCACTGTCGGGACTAGCCCCCTATGGCTCGCAGCCGTGGCAGATATCGAAAGCTGCGCGGTGAGCTCTCGAACGGTTATCATCACAGGCGAAACCGGGACCGGGAAAGAAGTGCTAGCCGAGCACCTTCACAAAATCAGCCAGCGTACCGGCCGTTTCATTACCCAGAACATCGCTACAGTTTCCGAAGAGCTCACGGAGTCCGAACTTTTTGGCCACGAAAAAGGTGCATTCACGGGCGCGTTGACTCGCCACCCAGGCTTGTTCGAACAAGCCCACAAAGGAACGCTCTTTCTCGACGAAATCGGAGAAATCCCTCTTAAGCTGCAGCCGAAACTCCTGCGCGTACTCGAAGGCAAAGGCTTTCGCCGGATGGGGGGCGAGGAAGTCATTAATCCTGAAGTGCGGCTGATTGTGGCGACACACCGGGACTTAGCCGAAGAAGTGCGTGGCGGCCGCTTACAAATGGATCTTTACCACCGGCTCGTCGTGCTGCGTGTGCGTGCGCCGTCTCTGCGAGACCGTAAGGAAGATGTTCCGCTTTTAGTGAACTATTTCCTTCAAAAGCTCGCAGCCGAAGAAGGCTTTCACCGGCAGTTTTCGTTAGAAGCCATGGCTCGCTTGGCGGAGTACCACTGGCCGGGGAATATCCGCGAGCTGCGCAATGTCGTGGAATGCGCTGCCTTTAAGACGAAGACGTCTATTGTGCTCCCCGAGCACCTAGAATTCGATTTCGAAGAAGAGCGCACAGCAGCAGCACCTACTCCAAGCTTAGCGGCCAGTCCTGACCAGTTTACGGAGTTTCTCAGCGCCTTAGGAGATAGAGCGCTCGTCGAAAACAACCAGAACTTTCCGAAGCTCCTCTTACGCCAGACTATTTTGGCGGCACTTGCTGAAAACGAGTGGAACCAACGGGCTGCCGCTGAAGTTCTGGGTATCACGCGTAGCACACTGAGAACGCGAATGCAGGAATTGGGCATCGAACGCCCGCTCAAATAGCCATCAAAAGCGCGCCGGCGGTTACTAACAGACCGCCGATGGCGGTTTTCCAAGTCAGCTTCTCACCCAAGAAGACAAAGGCCAACACCATCGCAAACACGACGCTGAGTTTGTCGAAGGGTGCTACGC
>JAIEOG010000389.1 GCA_019750655.1 bacterium | reverse complement strand
GGACGACACTTCCCCCACCGGGGTGGGCGTGCTTCAAACTAAAAGCAGCTACTGTGAAAAGCAAAAGCCGGTGTGTGACGAAGGCGAGGAAGACTTTCCACATAACCTTAAAAGGATACCAGGGAGTCGCAGCTAAATCTCGCCCATCTGCTGTTTCGCTAGCGTTAGGGCGACGATGGCGGCAGTCTCGGCACGCAAGCGATTGCGTCCCAGCCCTAAGAACTGCGCCCCAGCGGATCGCAAGAGCACGCGTTCTTCGTCAGAAAAGCCACCTTCTGCACCCACTAGCAGATCGACTTCACTTTGAGCGGAAATCGCACTACGCCCTTCGCGATCGGCTTCATCGCAAACCAAGAGCAACCGATCGGCGGAGCGCTGCTTGAGCCAATCCCGCAAGTTCTGCGGCGGAAGGACTTTGGGAAAATAGAGTTCCTGGCATTGCTTGCAAACTTCTGCCACGACGCCATCCCACCGCTCGGCATTCCACCCCTTTATCGGCGCAGAATGCTGCGTTTGCAGCGGTTGAAAAGCCGCGACACCGAGTTCCGTAGTGCGGCGGATCAGAAAATCCAGCGCTTGGCCCTTCGGCACACCGAAAACCAGGTTCAGGCGTGACGGCCCTGTGCCTTGCTTGGTTTCTTCTACGTGGACGCGGGTGTGCTTGGCATGCACCTCTGTCACGACGGCAAAAGCGAGAGTTCCCCGGCCATCCAATAAGCCAATGCGCTCCCCGCCCTCAAGACGCAAGACCTTGGCGGCATGGTGCGACTGCTCGGGATCGAGACTGAGTTCAGTGCCGGTATGGAATGGCCCGGCCGCCAGGAAACGGTGCATGGGCGCCGTATATCATTTCTTAATGAGCGACCACAATGCGGTTGCGGCCTTGTTCTTTGGCAGAGTAAAGCGCCTGGTCGGCGGCTTCGACTAAGGCCTTGGAACCATGGCCGTGTTTGGGATAAGCCGCAACACCGCCGCTA
Organism: bacterium; assembly: GCA_019750655.1. Taxonomy (GTDB): domain Bacteria; phylum Bdellovibrionota; class FAC87; order UBA2466; family UBA2466; genus JAIEOG01. The sequence continues at coordinate 3,692 of JAIEOG010000389.1, read as the reverse complement.
ATGGTTAGGTAAGCCTGGTCGGTCTTCCCGCGGAAGACTGTGTTTTCCACCGCCTGGCGAAGGCGCAATGCGATCTCGTGGCCGGCGGCCAACGAGGTTTCGGGCATTAAAATCAAAAACTCCTCGCCCCCGTAGCGGGCGAGAAAATCCGTCTTGCGGAGATTGGAAGAAAGTACGGCCGCAATCTTTTTCAACGCTTCATCGCCACACAAATGGCCTTCCATATCGTTGAAGGCTTTGAAGTGGTCGACGTCATACAGGGCCACTGTGATCGGCCGAGCATAGCGTTCCGCACGATCGATTTCTTCTTGGAAGCGCGCCAAGAGAGAACGGCGATTCGCCACGCGCGTTAAGGGATCCGTCATCGCCAACTCGCTCAGGCGCAGGTTGGCCTGGCTCAATTCTTCGGTGCGTTGGGCGACTTGCTGCTCCAAAGTCCGGTTGGCTTCCTGCAATTGGGCTAGTAGCGCGTCGTTCTCTTTGCGCAAAGCATAGCGCTCGCACGCCTGTCGCAGTGTTGCCACGAGCTCCGCATTGTCCCAGGGTTTGGTGATGTAACGGTAAAGCTCTGCGCGGTTGATGGCGTCGAGGATTTCCAAAGAATCTGTAAATGCCGTTAGGATAATGCGCGTCGAGCGGGGCCTCAGCCGGGCTGCGCGGGCCAAAAGTTCGGTGCCCTGCATCGCGGGCATGCGCTGATCCGAAACAATCGCCGCAAACTCTTCTCGCTCCAATGCCTCGAGTGCCTGAGCGGGATCTTCGAAGCTCACGACATCGAAATCGCCGCGCAAAGTGCGTTCAAGCGCGCGCAGATTGGACGATTCATCGTCTACTAAAAGAATACGGGGTGGCTTTTCGTCTGTGGGCATTGAGCCTGAAAAGAAGTGAGAGCGGAAGGGCCCCGGTCCAGGAAGGCCGTTCTGGAGTCGGAACCAGCCTCCGCTCTCAGTTTCAATAACAATGCAACTGAAATACCAATCCGTCAAAGAGCGCGAGACCTCACGCCAGCTAGTGACTTGGCTGCCACTCGACCAGTTCTTGGACAGCCCTCGGCTTAAATATGGTACAAATAGCTGTAATGCGCAGAGCTTTCCCACTCCTGATTTTGGTTTTTGGATGCTTGAACGCTCAGAGCGAAAATGCTCTGCCTCCCGGTATTCGGATTGGCGAGTACGAGAAAGCCATCTCGCCGAATACCCCGCGCAAACCCGCGGAACAGAAAGCGCCCGATACAGCGGCCGCACCGGCGAGTCCGACCCTGAGCGAAGTTCGCACACCGGCGGCACCCACACTCGCGGCCTACCCTGCTCTGCGAAAAAACATTGAGAACGTCTTTCCAAAAGGCGCACTGTCAAAAATCGACGCCGGTATTTTCGCAGTGTCCTTAGATCGCGGCGATGTGTTGTTGGATATGGGAGCTGACAAGCAGCTAATCCCAGCGTCCGTCAGCAAGCTTTTCACGGCCTATACCGCCCTCAAACGCCTCAAGCCCACCGCGACTTTTGAAACGAGTGTTTGGGCCACGGGCCCGATCATGGATGGCAAACTCGGTGGCGATCTTTACCTGCGCGGCGGTGGAGATCCGAGTTTAGTCTCGGAACGTCTTTGGATGCTGGTAAATGAGCTCGTCCGCTCAGGGATCAAACAGATCACGGGCGACCTCATTGCAGATTCTTCTTACTACGATATGGAGCGCACGCCCGACACGCGCCCGAGCTACCTCACCGATCAAGCCTACAATGCCCCCGTCGGTGCGCTTTCCTTTAACTTCAACACCACGACAATTTACGTTAAGCCGGCGGAAACCTCCGGCAAACCGCCGACGGTGTACACCGATCCAGAAAATTCCTATATCGACGTCGTTAACCAAGCGACGACAGGTAAAGGCGGATCGTCCAACACCATTGCTGTGAAACGCACAGAGTTCGTCAAAGGCGATATCGGCGATACGGTCTTACTCCGCGGCTCCATTCCGACAGACCACGGCGAAATGCGCTTTTACCGGAACATCGTCAACCCAAGCCTTTATGCTGCCCATATGTTCAAAACCTTTTGGGAGCAGCGCGGGATGCGGCTCGGCGGCAACATCAAAGAAGGCACGGTTTCTTCCAAAGCGCGGCAGATCTTGAAATTTGAGTCGCTCCCTCTGTGGCAGATCGTTTGGGGGATGAATAAGTTTAGTAATAATTTCGTCGCGGATCAGATTTTGAAGAAGGTCGGCGCAGAAGTCTTTGGCGCACCGGGTTCGCTGGAAAAAGGCCTGCAAGCGATGAAGGGGAGCCTGGAGCAACTGGGAATCCCCGCCGGCAAGTACACCATCATTGATGGCAGCGGCCTAACGCGCAAAACGAAAGTGACAGCCCGCCAAGTCACACGCGTATTGGAAGCCTCTGCCAAAGACCTTTCTCTTTCGGCGGAGTTTATTGCCTCTCTGGGCATTGGTGGCGAAGACGGCACGCTCCGTAATCGCTTACCTTCTGAGCAGATGTCGTCGATTGTGCGCGGCAAAACCGGATCGCTCGATGGCGTGAATGCTCTTGCCGGCTACACCACCACAAAAGATGGTGAACAAATTGCTTTTGCCATCCTCCTCAACGATCCCGGCCTACGCTATGGGAGAATGTCTGGATGGATCGATCGCATCGCCCTTGAACTAAGCAAATTCTCGAGAAAGTAATCCATGAAAACCGGTCTCGAAGTCTTCTTGGAAAAGTCCCACAAGAATTACCGCGGCATGCGGCTTGGGGTTTTGTGCAACCAAGCGTCTGTCGACGCGAAAATGCGGCATATTAGTGAACTGGTGCTGCAAAAGAAGCTGGGACTGAACATAGGTTGCTTCATTGGGCCGCAACACGGTATCCGCGGCGAGAAGCAAGACAATATGGTGGAGTCTCAGGACTTCACGGATCCGAAAACGGGCAAAGTCGTTTACAGCCTTTACGGGGACACGCGCGAGCCCACGGACGCGATGCTCGCGAACTTCGACGCATTTCTGATCGACTTACAAGACGTCGGCACGCGCATCTATACCTTCATCTACACAATCGCCAACTGCATGCGTGCCGCAAAGCGCACGGGCAAGAAAGTCATCCTACTCGATCGCCCCAACCCGATTGATGGCATTACGCTCGAGGGGAACTTCCTAGAGCCGGAGTTTACCTCTTTTGTCGGCCAATACCCCATTATCGTCCGCCATGGCATGACGATGGGCGAGCTGGCCCTCCTGATCAATGAACACTTTGGCGTCGGCTGCGATCTGGAAATCGTTCGCCTGCAGGGCTGGAAGCGCTCCATGCATGCCGATCAGTGGAAACGCGATTGGGTGCCGCCTTCGCCGAATATCCCTCGTTACCAATCCGCGCTGGTTTTCCCGGCAGGCGTTTATTTCGAAGGGACAAATATTTCCGAGGGCCGCGGCACGACGATGCCGTTTGAATATGCCGGTGCGCCCTACATCGATCCCGATGTCCTGGCGGCAGATCTCAATGGCCAAAAGCTCCCAGGCATTTACTTCCGCCCCATCTTCTTCCAGCCGACGTACCAGAAGTGGAAGGACAGTGTTTGCGGCGGCGTGCACTTCCACGTCACAGACCGAAAAAAGTTCAACGGCTTCCAGGCCGGCATCCGCTTAATTGAAGCCGTCGCGAAACGCTACGCGCATTCGTTTGATTGGAAAATGCCGCCCTACGAAT
>JAIEOG010000200.1 GCA_019750655.1 bacterium | reverse complement strand
ATGCGGGGTTGTCCATTACCCGGCCACCGGCAGCGGCTTTCACCTGAGCGTGGACCGCTAGGCGAACCACCACCCAGCTCAGCACCATGGCCGAAGTGGCTTTTTCAGTGACTCGATAAATTTCAGAGATACGGTTACGCATCTTTAATCCTCTTAATTGGGTCACCCACTGGTAGTGCACGGGCCTTGCCAAAAAGGCCGTATCCTGACTGTATTCAAGTCATTGAAGTTCCTAGGGTTTCGCATTGCTTAGAAGATAGCGACTGACTGGTTTTTGGTGGGTCCCCGGAAGTGCGGTGTAAGGGCTTGGAATGACGCTAGAAAAATCGGCTAGGGTTTAGTCGGTCTGGCTCCGGGTGCCGGTGGGGCTGAATCCCCTGGCGATTCAAGGCCTTGGCCGGGGCGTATTCTGGAGTGTCGCTAGGCCTTACAGGCCAGGATTACCGTGGCGGTGGCCCCCTGAAGTGCCTACCTCCGCACCGTCTTGGGCATATAGAGCCCGGGCTTCACGGCGAGTCCATTCAGGCGTGCCCTGCGTAGGCGTGCCTACGGAAGCTACCTGGCTAATCGAAGCTAAGCCGCGCGGAGCCCCCCCCGAAACTGTGGCCTGAATGCCTGCGATCCCTTGGCCAGAAGCGGTGGGTGTATCGAGAGACGCGAGCAGGCGGGAAGAAGTGTCTCCCGCTGCTGTGGAAACCTGCCCAGAGGCTTGGGCGACGCCATAGCTACGCACAGCCAAGCTTGCCGGAGCAAGCGTTGTGTCTTCCACGCCAGCAGTGAGGCGCGCGATGGCGGCTTTCACATCGGCCATCTTCTCTTCTAAGTCTAGTTTACGATTGGCTAAGCGGAATTCCTCAGCGGTGCGTATCGCGTCGAGCTGCGCTTCGAGCCGGCGTGCGTCGGCTTGTTCCGTAAGCTGCATTCCCAAACGCTGTGTAACGCCTTGGTTATTAATCAGCGAAGTTTGTGCAGCTATCGCCGATAAACCGAGTGCTGTCTGACTTTGAATTCCTGCGATGTTTTCCGATGCTGTCGCTTGGCGATTGGTCATCGTCATTTGAGCGTTGGCGTTAATAGCGGCGATATCTTTGTCTGCTCCGGCTTGGATGCCTGAGATGGCTATTCCACTCGCAACACCGGCAATCGCGGCGGCACCTAAGAGCGCGCCACCATTTTCGCCGTGTGCCTTTGCAGGCACGAACGCTAAAAGAGCGCCTAGCATGATTGTGGAAATTCCCCGGTACACAAGATCCCCTTGCCCTAATCCTTAAGCAACTCTCCTGCCAGGTCCGCTAGGCTCAAACTCAGCTGCTGCGCGTCGCAAAAGTGTTCAGACTGTATGCGGCGGAAAAAACGTGTGACAGAGCCGCAGCGGAAGTGCTGAAATACGGGGGCTTTTCGATACATCAGGGAGGAACAACAATGGAATACAATCTTTACGCAGGCTTTTTGCTTCGGTGGATCCACATCCTGGCCGGGATTACCTGGATTGGGATGCTGTACTTTTTTAATTTCGTGAACGTGCCGTTCCAAGGCGTCTTGGAAAAAGAGCTCAAATCACGTGTGAACCCGCCGTTGCTCTTGCGCGGCCTTTGGTGGTTCCGCTGGGCCGCCATGGTAACCATGGTGATTGGCTGGACGTTGCTGCTCTATAAGTACTCGCACCTCCACATGTGGTACGCGGCAGAAGGCGGCTTGAGCGCTCAGACGACGTGGATCTTGCTCGGCGGTATTTTGGGCACGATCATGTGGTTCAACGTCTGGTTCATCATCTGGCCGGCGCAGAAAAAGATCATCGGCTTTGTCGCCGCTGGCCAGGCGCCACCGGAAATGCCGGCATTGGCCAAACGCGCGCTGCTATTCTCGCGCACCAATGCATACCTGTCGGGCCCCATGCTTTTCTGCATGATCGCTCCGACACATTATCCAATCGTGACTGTGCCTGCTGTGGTGGGCGTGTTCGTGGTCGGTTTGGCAACCATCTGGTGCTTGATCAAAGTCTCGGCAAAAGCCGGAACCTGATCCTAGACGGTATAAAAATGAAAAGAGGAGCGGGAAACCGCTCCTCTTTTTTATTTTCAGAAAATTTTTTAGCGCTTACGAGTCGATGCGCTTCTTCAACTCTTTACCGACCTTGAAGAAGGGCAGCTTCTTTTCGGGCACGAACACATCGGCGCCCGTCTTAGGGTTGCGGCCGACGTAGGACTTGTAGCTCTTCACGAACCAGCTGCCGAAGCCGCGGATTTCGATACGGTCGCCCTTAACCATCGATTGGAAGAACGAGTCGAAGATCGTGTTAACAAGCTCTTCAGACTTCTTCTTCGTCAAATTAGCTTTTCTCGCCAACACTTCGATGAGCTCTGACTTGGTCACTTTGGGGCCTCCGTTGTGCAGAAAAAGCGGGGTGCTAAGTACCTTATAATGATAGCGTTTTCGGAAATGGATCTCAAAAGAAAAAAACCCCGACGCTAAGCACCCCGAAACGGGCCACTAACACGGAGCGGCAAGGACGTCCCCCTGCCTCGCAAAGCCTGGGGACTAGTGCTAAGCAACTAGGATGCTCGGGTACGCCCAATCCCTCTTTCTTTACCGGACCAGTCTGAAGCTGGCCGACACCTTGGTTGCCGTCGGTGTGTGGTTTGCGTGTTGGTACCTGCGCTTCTCCAGCGATTGGATTGCGGTGACCAAAGGCATGCCGGCCTTCGAACAGTACCGGCGGGTGGCCCTGCCCTTGGCGATCATTATGATCGTTGTTTTCCACATGGTCGGCGCCTACCGAACCGATCGAACGGCCTTCGGGTTCCGCGCGATCAAAAAAATATTCGAAGGCACCATGCTCGGGTGCTTGGTCTTCGTCGCGCTTTCTTATTTCGCGGGCGAGGTGCACTTCTCACGCGTGTTCTTGGTGCTCTACGCAGCCCTTCTCTTTTTAGGCCTCATCGCCGAGCGCGCGTTGATGCACTGGGCGTGGCGCACCTGGCTGCGGGACTTTACGGCGCCTATCCGAGTATTGCTCGTGGGAAGCGGCGAGCTTTTGGATATGTACGCCGCTAAAATCCGCCGGCACCAACCTTACCCCGTACATTGGGCAGGCAGAGTGGAAACCGTCGAAGCTTTGCAGAGTGCCCTGGAAACGGAAAAGCTCGACCGCGTCGTCGTGTCGCTTCCCGAAAGCCAGCACGCTTCTTACGCGCCTTTGTTGGAACTGCTCTCGGAAGAGTTAGTCGAAATTCGGGTATTACCCGACTTTGGCCGTTACAGCACATTCACGTACCGAGCGGGGGACGAATTCGGTGTTCCTCTCTTGGCATTCAACCAAGCTCCCGCCGGCGCTTCCGATCGCGCTACGAAACGGACGCTGGACCTCGCGGGCGCGGTCGGGTTTCTCGCTGTTTTCTCGTGGCTCTATGCCTTGATTGCCGTCGCCATAAAACTCGGCTCACGCGGCCCAGTCTTTTTTTCCCAAGAACGAGTCGGCGCCGACGGCAAACGCTTCCAGATCTATAAATTCCGCACTATGCGTGTCGACGCTGAAGCGCAGACAGGCCCCGTGTGGGCAGTCGAGGGAGATTCGCGCGTCACGCCACTGGGCAAGTGGCTGCGCAAAACGAGCCTCGATGAAATCCCGCAGTTTTGGAATGTCGTCTTAGGGGATATGAGTCTCGTCGGGCCCCGGCCCGAACGCCCGGAGTTTGTTTCTCAGTTTCGCCGGGAGATCCCTAAGTATATGCTCCGCCATAAGATGAAATCGGGCATCACCGGCTGGGCCCAAGTGAATGGTTGGCGCGGGAATACGTCTCTTGAAGAACGCATCAAGCACGACTTGTTTTACATTGGCCACTGGTCCCATTTATTCGACATTAAGATTCTTTGCCTGACTTTAGTAAGAGGGTTCGTTCACAAACATGCCTACTGAATTACATACTTTGCGCGTCGCAATCGTCCACGACTGGCTCGTCTCCATGCGGGGCGGAGAAAAAGTTCTCGAAGCCTTACTCGAGCTCTTTCCCCAGGCGGAACTCTTCACGCTATTCCATAAAGAAGGATCCGTTTCACGCGCGATCGAAAAGCGCACCATCCACACTTCTTTTTTGAACCGCCTGCCGGGTGTTTCGCGCTATTACCGCCAGCTTTTACCCTTACTGCCCATCGCCGCCGAAAAGCTCGATGTTAGCCGTTTTGATCTCGTTTTATCGTCTAGCCATTGCGTCGCTAAGGGCGTCATCCCCAATCCAGACGCCTTGCACCTCTGCTACTGCTACACAACCATGCGCTATGCGTGGGACCAATCGTCGTCTTACTTCCGCTCTAGGCTCTCACGTGCTCTGGCCGCGCCTTTCTTGCACTACCTGCGCGTCTGGGATGTCGCCTCGAGCAGCCGCGTAGACCATTTCGTGGCAGATTCTCACTTCGTCGCTCGCCGTATTCGAAAGTACTACCGGCGGGAAGCCGATGTGATCCACCCCTTTGCGGATCTCGAACGTTTCCCGAAAATCTCGGGTGAGCGCGGGGAGTATTACTTAGTGGTGGGCGCGCTGGCGCCATACAAACGCGTGGAACTCGCCGTAGA
>JAIEOG010000190.1 GCA_019750655.1 bacterium | reverse complement strand
ACCGCAAGATCTGGCAGCCCACGGGTTCGCCGCTTCTGACCCATCTCGTGAATCTCGCCGGGAAAGTCGGGCGCCTGCTCCCTGAGATGCTGGTGCTTCCGGCCATGCGGTATGGGCGTCCGTCGATAGCTTCGGCGCTAAAGCGCATGGCAGCAGAAGGTGTCACGCGCTTGATCGTGTTGCCGCTGTACCCTCAGTTCTCTCTGGCTGCGACAGAATCGTCCGAACGCGAGGTTCGCCGAGTAGCGTCCAAAGTTTTGCCCGGAGCGCGTGTGGAGATCCGGGGTGCGTTCTACGACGACCCTCGCTACCTCGATGCGGTGGTGGAAGTCAGCCAGCCCCATTTTCAGAAAGACTGGTTCACGCTTTTTAGTTTTCACGGCTTGCCGGAGCGGCAAGTAAAGAAAACCGACATCACTGGGCAGGTTTGCTGCAAGCGCGATGATTGCTGCGACAAAGTAGGCGCTGTGAACTCGCTCTGCTACCGCGCTCAAAGCTTTGCCACTGCACGGACGCTGGCCAAGATGCTCGGCATTGCCCCCGACCGGTGGACGATTGGTTTTCAATCGCGCTTAGGCCGCACGCCGTGGATCCAACCCTACAGCGATGTGCTTTACGAAACGTTGCCTAGCGACGGTATTCGGCACTTAAACGTGCTCACACCGTCCTTTACAGCCGATTGCTTAGAGACTTTGGAAGAAGTCGCGATCCGGGGACAAGAGGCTTTTCACAAAGCAGGGGGCGAGACGCTGAAACTTATCCCCTCGCTAAACGATCACCCAGCATGGGCCGAAGCCGTCCGCCGGATAGCCGTGGAACCTGCTTACCAGCCCATTACGTAGCCGAAAATCAGAGGCGCGCAAATTGTCGCATCCGATTCGACGATAAACTTCGGCGTATCGATTGCGAGCTTGCCCCAGGTGATTTTCTCATTGGGAACCGCACCCGAGTAAGAGCCATAGCTCGTCGTCGAGTCGCTGATCTGGCAGAAATAGGACCAGACCGGCACGTCCTTTAGGAGATCTTGGTTGAGCATCGGGACGACGCAGATGGGGAAGTCTCCCGCAATCCCGCCGCCGATTTGGAAAAAGCCGATGCCTTTGCCAGTGCGGCAATTGGCTTCGTACCATTTCGCCAGCTCAATGAGGTAGTGGAAGCCAGCCTTCATGCAGCCAGCGGAAACTTTCTCTTCGATCACGCGGGCGGTGAAAATATTGCCCATCGTGGAATCTTCCCAACCCGGGACAAACAGAGGCAGGCGGCGCTCGGCAGCGGCCAAGAGCCAGCTGTTTTCTTTCGGGATCTGGTAGTGCTTTTCGAGCTTACCGCTCAGCAAAACATCATAGAGAAATTCGTGGGGGAGGCGGGAGGTACCGGCCTTCGAGGCCTTGTCCCACTCGTCGAGCACGACGCGCTCGATGCGGCGGATGGCTTCCTCTTCGGGAATGCAGGTATCCGTCACGCGGTTTAGGTGCTTGTCCAAAAGCTTTTGCTCATCTTGAGGCGTAAGGTCGCGGTAGTTGGGGATGCGGACGTAGTATTCGTGGGCGACGAGGTTGTAGACGTCTTCTTCGAGGTTGGCACCCGTGCAGCAAATGGCGTGCACTTTGCCCTGGCGGATCATCTCGGCCAGCGAAATCCCAAGCTCCCCGCTGCTCATCGCACCGGCCATCGACAAGAACATCTTTCCGCCGCCTTCGACGTGGGTTTTATAACCCTTTGCGGCATCCTGGAGAGCGCCTGCGTTGAAGTGTTTGAAGTGCGTTTCGATGAACTGGGTGATAGGTGCTTTTTGCATTTTCGGTTGAGTCCCCTTTCGAGGGGCACGCTAACGACTTTGTGCCTGGATTGCAATGCCGTCCTAGCCTTGGTAGTCTTGAGAGCTTAAGTCCTTATGGATATTGCCCCCGAACTTGTAGTCCCCCTAGTCTCTTTGGCCGCTGCTTTCTTGCTGATCGGCCTCAATGGCTTTTTTGTGGCCGCAGAGTTTGCGATCGTAAAAGTGCGCCGTACGCGATTGGAAGAGCTGGCCAATAAAGGCCTCGCAGCTGCCCGCATTTCCATCCTGTGTGTCGACGAACTCGATGAGTACCTCTCTGCCACCCAGCTGGGAATTACGCTAGCGAGCCTGGGGCTGGGCTGGATTGGGGAAGAAGCCTTTGCAGAGCTGCTGGTCGTTCTCTTTCCAGAAACCTTCCCGACGACCGCCGGTAACCACCATGTCGTGGCTGTGGGGATATCCTTTTTCCTAGTGACCATGCTGCACGTCGTTTTGGGCGAATTAGTGCCGAAGAGCATGGCCATCCAAAATGCCGAGAAGATCGCACTGAAAGTATCGCGGCCGTTGCGCTGGTTTTTCTTCATGTCTCGGCCACTGATTGTGAGTTTCACCTGGGTGGCGAATTTCGTGCTGCGCCGTATTGGCTACCACGGCCTAGAAGAACCACCGCTCACCGAGCAAGAGCTCAAGCTCGTGATGAAGGAATCCAAAGAAGAGGGCGTTATTAGCGATAGCGAGGCCCAGATCATCACCCGCGCTTTCGAGTTCGCCGACAAGCGCGCGATCGACATCATGGTGCCTCGCGAGAACGTGAAGTACATGTCTCTCGCTCGCCCCCTTGAGCAAAATCTGGCCGAAGTACGCAATAAGATGCACACCCGCTTCCCGGTCTGTGAGACCGACTTAGATTCCGTCATCGGCGTCGTGCATATGAAAGACGTCTGGCCCGTGCTTTTGACCCGGTTCTCCAACGACGTTTTTCAGCAGAATAGCCGGCCACCCATTTTTGTAGATTCCAGTCTTCGGCAAGATCAGCTCATGAAACTCTTCCAAAGTTGCCGCGCACACATGGCCATCGTGCGTAATCCCACCACCGGGCGCAACGAGGGGATCGTCACCATGGAAGATGTTTTGGAGACGCTGGTCGGTGATATCCGCGACGAATACGGAAATTGAAGCCCTCGCCCAAACGCAGGGCGTGATCTTTCTGGGCGCCACCACGCCCGAGTACCCCCAGGCCTACGAACGCTTTGAAGGTTGGATCGGCGAAGGCCGCCATGGCTCCATGGGTTTTTTGGAGAACCACGCTTCTCTACGCCAGGACCCAGAAAAACTGCTGCCAGGGGCACAGGCGGTTCTTAGTTTTGCCCTGCCTTACTACCAACCACCGGAACCCAAGCCGCGTGTGGCGCTCTATGCGCAGTACAGCGATTACCACCGCGTTTTGCGGCGAAAGCTCGAATCCATTGCTGAAGCCCTTTTCGCGGCGGAGAGCTGGCGCGTTCTGGTGGACAGCGCCCCCGTGCTGGAACGCGCACTGGCTGCAAAAACTTCGGAAGGCTTTATCGGCAAGAACACCCTCTATATCCACCCCAAGCATGGAAGCTTTCTCTTGCTGGGCGAGATTCTCACTCTGCAGAAATGGTCCGCCGATGTACCACCGGAAATCCCCCTGGATCGCAAAACCCGCGCGGGCGGGTGTGGCCCCTGCCGCCTTTGCCAGACAGCTTGCCCGACGGGCGCTTTGCAAAAGGACTATAGCCTCGATGCGCGCCGTTGTTTGTCCTACTGGACGATTGAACACCGCGGGGCCATTCCAGAAGAGTTCTGGCCCTGGCTCGCGGAGTATTACTTTGGCTGCGACTTATGCCAGCTGGCGTGCCCGTACAACAAGCACGCCGCTTCGGCGCCCGTGGGTTGGGAACGCCGGGCCTTTCCGGATCTTTTTGAGACGGCGACGATGGATCAAGCGCGCTATGAGAGTGCTTTTGGCGGTACGCCAATGACCCGCGCTAAGCGCGAAGGTTTACGGCGGAATGCTTTGATTGCTTTGGCTGTTCTAGAAGACAAGCGCTTGGGGCAAGCTTTGGCTCACATCGATTCGGATCCGAGCCCCGTGCTCCAAGAAACGCGTGAGCAAATACGCCGCTTTAAACCAGCGCTTTGCGCTGCAAGTACTCAGCGCCAGCCAACACGCTAGCGAGGACTTCTTCGAGCGCATGTCCGTCGACGAGCATGGCATCCGCGTCTTTTACTTCCGACTGAGTGGCCGGGCGGCGCAGGAAGTTTCGGTACCATTGCTGGATGCGTTCTTCGCGGAACTCAGGCGATTGCAAGAATTCCAAAACGAGTTCTCGGTGCGTGGCCACGAGGCCTTCGAGCAATCCACTCCAAGCTGCGATTTCACCCGGAGTCGGGCGGCGATCAAGGAGGGCTTTGAAAAGAGATTGGACGAAAGGTTCAGAACGAGAGCCATGGAGAGCTAAGGATTGGGGAGAGGTAAAGAGCTCCGCAATCACTTCTTCCTGGGTGGCGCCTCCTTCGATGCGGTCCAACCAGAAGCGCAGCTGCCCTTCACTGGGTTGTTCGCGCAAGATTCGGATGTGCCATTCGCGGATAAACGCCCGGCGCTTTTCCACGGAGTTGAGCAAGCAAATCGCAACGGTCTGGCGGCTCACTCCACTAGCTAACTGCTTGACCCAGCCATCGATTTCGAGGGGGGAGGCTTGCCGGCCCAGGATGTCCCGGGTGATGCCTTCCACAAACTTGGAAAGGGCCATCA